>JAFGDR010000044.1 GCA_016932035.1 Candidatus Cloacimonadota bacterium | reverse complement strand
GTAAAAAACCAAATGCAATTATGAAAATAACAATCTTATCCTAAGATCTCCTTCTCATTACATTTGCATATTTGAACAACTTCTCTTTTAGGAGACCATTTACCATCTTCATTATGTCTATTTCGGATAACTTTTATGGTAGTCATTTCGGTATTACATACTGGGCAGACGACTTTTCTCTTACCGGCACTTGCATGAGCTAATTTAGCTGCAAAGGTTCTTACTTTCGGCATTTTCAACTCCTTTTTGAATTGACACATAAGTCCTGTGCGTAAGGACTGGTGTCAAGTTTTTCATCGGTGATAAAATTATTGATTATTTATATATATTTTTTAAAGCTCAGGTCAATATTATATGTTATTATTTTTGTTTCGCAACAATAAGTTTTGAGAATTTTTGATGGTGATCAGTTTGGACTTTCAGGAAATAAATTCCATTCGAAAGGTCTTTTGCAGGAATAATGATCGAGTGCTCTCCCGGATCAGGGATATTCTCTGTATGAGATTTGACTAATTGTCCCTTACAATTATACACTGAGATATCCACCTTATCCATGTTTGCTAGTGTGAAATTGATTGAGATATTATCACGCACCGGATTGGGCGAAAGTGTAAATGAGAATGGTTCTTCTTGAAAAACTCCATCGGTAGCATAAGGCACAAGACTGTCCAGATAGGCTCTATGCGCATCGGAGAACGAACAGGATGAATACACATCCCAGTTGATAGACCAGGTCATCAGACCTCGGAAATTCGGATAACCATCGGGATTGGTGAGCTGATATAGTCCTCCAAAGGATTCTCCTAGAACAATATAATTCAGCGCTTCATGCACAACATCCGGTGACGTATATCCGCTGCTTGAAGCATCCGGGCAGGCAGGCAAACCAATAGCAACTTGCTCTGGAAGGAGGGGATCAAAAGGAATATGCTGTCCATAGAAATCAACGATAAAACCACCCAGCAGCATATCCGCAATCGCAACATGAAAATCAGCAGTCGGTGGATAGTAGATATTTCCGTCAGAACCGTACATTGATCCGGTATTGTAGTGCTGCACATATATCATTGAGAGAACATCTCGCACAGCATGCAAAAGCGGCAAGTACCAACCGTATACACCGGCATAAGTGAAGTAAGCACCCTGAACATACGCAGTCTCGGGTGCCATTGTAAGTATAAAATCATCGGAATAAAGATCGAGCAATCCCTGTACCGCTTCAATAAGAAATACAATATTGGGCGTTGTCGGATAACGATAATCATTATCTCCTGCATCAAGGAAAAGAGAACCTCCTTCGAGGTCGATATCCATACCGTCAAAACCATACGTGTCTATTATGGATGACATCGATGAAATAAATTCCAGCACATCAGTACTGTTATCAAAATGGATAGGGGCTGTTGCACCGCCAATCGATATGAGCACTGCTTTTCCAAGCGATTGAAGATAGAGGACATCATCGATAAAACCCTGAGGATCGGGATACATACCAGGGTCAGGCGTAAACTGCATATTCGTTCCGAGCGGAACATCGGGCGTGGCAAAGGCAACATCGATCACATCGTATGCTAATGGGATTTCATCCAGTAGAAGCGGCGTGGGATTTGGATATTGCCAGTTATGCCAGTAACCGATGAGGGCTTTGTTAGGGATTTCTGCAAAAGCGAGTGAAGAGCTGAGGAACAAAAGAATGAATGACATATTCCAAAAACTAAAAGTGAATATTCTTTTCATGAAAACTCCTGAAAGAAATTTTCTATAAAACTGTTTTTTTATAAAATTTCAAAACAATACCGTCAAGATTGCTTAAAAATTATTTGGTAACTCACAGCATTTTTTATATTTTCTTGACACTCTCATCATCCGTTTGCCAGTTTTGGTTCAAATAAAAAAATAATTCGGATGGAGGTTAATAGCATGATCAGTTTGATCGGACTTATGCCAAATGACACAACCGGTCTGTCTAAAAATCAAATAGTGTGCTTTTCAGTCGTTTCCCAAACCGCCCGTCCGAGGTTCATATAATATAACATTTTAAAAATGTAAGCCACGGACGAGCAAATCCGTGGCTTTTTTCGTTTATACCAACAAAAACAAGATCCGCGGAACTATCTCGAAAGCAAAAAATATATTAATCAATAATGCGCAAGCAGGTCTTTATGAATAAATTATACTATTTATGGCAATTTATGAAGGGCAATAGAGCTCTTTATATCATCTCAATTACAGCAATTGGCGTGGCAACGTTTCTGTCATTCCTCTGGCCCATGGTGTTGCGCATCACCGTCGACTCGATCATAGGGGAAAAAGCGCTTGAAGCACAAGGTTGGCTGAAGCCTTTATTTTCTGGAGCGTACTCGTTCTTTGGAGGACGCAGCGGTCTTGTTTCAAAGCTCTGGATATGTAGTGCGATACTTATCGGCATCACGCTGGTTCGAGGTGTGTTTCTCTATTTTAAAGGAAAGTGGTCTGCTGTGGCATCGGAGTCCATTGCACAAGGAGTCAGAGATCGTGTGTATGATCATCTTCAGCTTTTACCCTATGATTATCATGTGAAAGCTAAGACAGGTGATCTCATACAGCGATGTACATCAGATGTGGAGACCATTCGACGGTTTCTTGCGATACAACTCGTTGAAGTTGGTCGTGCGTTGTTCATGATTGCCTTCGCACTCTCTTTCATGATTCCAATGAGTGTTCCGATGACGCTTGTTTCTATGGCACTCGTGCCTTTCATCTTTGGATTTGCAGTGGTTTTCTTTATGAAAGTGAAGAAAGCATTCCAGCTATCGGATGAGTCTGAAGGTAGGATGTCAACAGTACTGCAGGAAAACCTGAGTGGTGTCCGAGTGGTTCGTGCGTTTGCACGGCAGGCATTTGAGATCGATAAATTCGATGAGAAAAATACCGAATATCGCGATCTTACATACAGACTTATCTGGCTTCTTGCGTGTTACTGGTCGATCTCTGACTTCTTTTCCCTCATCCAGATTGCAGCTGTGCTTATTCTTGGTACATACTGGGCTGCGACCGGAGTGATAACACTGGGCACACTTCTCGCCTTCTCAACATTTGTTGGAATGATGCTCTGGCCTATCAGGCAGATGGGACGAGTACTCACCGATATGGGAAAGACAATGGTTTCAGTTGGTCGTATTCACGAGATTCTCGATGAACCTATTGAAGAATTTGAAGAGGATCAGAAACTCCAAGTTCAAGGAAAGATCGAATTCAATAATGTGTGTTTCGAGTACGAGCCGGGTAATCCTGTATTGAAGAACATCTCATTCTCAGTAGAACAGGGACAGACCGTTGCACTTCTTGGTCCTACAGGATCAGGTAAATCATCGCTTGTTCACCTTCTCCCGCGATTGTACGACTACACAAGCGGTTCAATAAAAATCGATGGCAAAGAATTAAAAGACCTCGACAAGCATGCGATCAGAAAAAATGTCGGGATCGTACTTCAGGAACCGTTCTTGTTTTCACGAACACTGAAAGAAAATATCGGTATGAGCAGATGTGACTGCGAAGAGGATGATGTCTTCGAAGCTGCACAGATCGCTTCCGTACACGATGTTATATTGGATTTCCAAAAGGGGTATGAAACAGCAGTTGGCGAACGGGGTGTAACATTGTCCGGTGGTCAGAAACAACGTGTAGCAATGGCTCGCACACTGATCATGAACACGCCGATCCTTATCTTTGATGATTCCCTGAGCGCCGTCGATACAGAGACAGATGCAGCGATACGAGCCCAGCTTCATAAACGGGCACAGAAAGCAACGACATTCATCATATCGCATAGACTGAATACCCTTTCAGAAGCTGATATCATTCTCGTGCTCGAGCATGGAGAACTTGTTCAGATCGGTTCACACGAAGAGCTGCTTGGACAGGACGGATTGTACAGACGTATTTGGATGATCCAGAACTCACTGGAAGAGGAGCTGGAATCTGAAATGAAAAATGGTACTATGCAGATAGGTATCGAAAAAGAAGAAACATCTCTGGAAACAGCATAATATGATAACCTATTCATTGAAAATTTAGGATGAACAATGAGTGTATTTAAAGAAAAAGAATATACAAAACGATTTGATTTCTCACTTTGGAAGAAATTATATCAGTTTATAAAACCATATAAAAAAAGAATGATTGTTCTTGCCGCTTTTATGCTCTCACTCGCAGGAGTGGATGTCATTCTGCCCTTGATGAGCAAGTATGCTATCGATCATTTTGTTGTTCCACAGAACACAAACGGGATCGTCGGTTTTGGCATTGTCTATTTCGCATTTATCGTGTTGCAGAGCTTGAACATCTACTTCTTCATAGCGATTGCTGGCAAGATCGAGATGGGTATATCCTACGATATCCGCAGGAAGGGCTTTCAGCATTTGCAGGAGTTGTCATTCAATTATTATGATAAAACTCCTGTGGGTTGGATAATGACTCGAATGACATCGGACAGCACGCGGTTGGGTGAATTCATTTCATGGGGTTTGGTTGATATGGTGTGGGGTATCTCCCTCATGATCGGCATCGTTTTTGTGATGCTTTTCATGCATTGGAAACTAGCGCTCATCACACTAACTGTTGTTCCTGTACTTGTGTTGATAAGTCTCTATTTCCAGAAGAAGATCCTCAAAGCCTACAGAAAGGTCAGGAAGATAAATTCTCAGATTACTGGAGCTTTCAGCGAAGGTATTTCAGGTGCAAAGACGACAAAGACCCTTGTTCGCGAAGAAGAAAACCTTCTGGAATTCCAGGAGCTCACGACGAAGATGAATCGCTCATCGGTACGAGCTGCGATATTCTCATCACTCTATCTGCCAGTGGTGCTCACACTCGGAAGCATTGGAACAGGCCTTGTGCTCTGGCGTGGTGGAAATGGCGTGCTTCTCGGAACGATCTCATACGGAACCCTTGTAGCATTCATTTCTTATACTGTTCAATTTTTTGAACCCTTACGGGAGCTGTCACGCGTGTTCGCTGAACTGCAAAATGCACAGGCATCTGCCGAACGTATTTTCTCGATGATCGATGAAAAACCGGATATACAAGATTCATCTGAAGTTATCGAAACCTTTGGTGATATTACTAAATGCAAACGCGAGAACTGGCCATGCATAGAAGGAAATATCGAGTTCAAGGATGTCTCATTTGGTTATAAAGACGGAGAGTATGTACTCGATGATTTCAATCTCAAAGTGAAAAGCGGAGAGACCATTGCGTTGGTTGGAGAAACCGGTTCAGGCAAAAGCACGATCGTGAATCTTGCATGCAGGTTCTATGAGCCGACGAAAGGTGAGGTATTGATCGATGGAGTTGATTACAAGGAACGTTCACTTCTCTGGTTGCATTCGAATCTTGGATATGTGTTACAAACACCACATCTCTTCAGCGGGTCGATCAGAGATAATATTGCATACGGAAGACTCGATGCTACTGAGGATGAGATCATCGGAGCCGCAAAACTCGTGAATGCTCATGAATTCATTACTCATCTCACAGATGGATATGATTCTGAAGTTGGTGAAAGCGGCAGCCTGCTTTCAACAGGTGAAAAACAGCTCATTTCTTTTGCACGTGCAATTCTCACCGATCCAAAAATATTTGTACTCGATGAAGCAACATCCTCAGTTGATACGGAAACAGAGCAGAAAATCCAGGATGCAATCCATAAGGTACTGGAAGATCGAACAAGTTTCATTATAGCTCACCGTCTTTCCACGATCAGAAATGCAGACAGGATTCTGGTCATTCAAAAAGGAAAGATAACCGAACAGGGTACCCATTATGAACTGATAAAGAAGAAAGGATATTACTACCGATTGTATTCGAACCAGTTCGTGGAAGAACGCGAATCCGAACTACTCATTGCATAATGAAAGGAGATTCTATGCAAATATGCAGATGCGATAATGTTTCTTTTCGATATGATTCTCAACCAGATTACATATTTAAGGATGTGACTTTCGCTGTGCATGAACACGACAGGATCGGATTGATAGGTAAGAACGGATGCGGTAAATCAACGTTGTTGGATATCATACAAAAAAACATACAGCCGATTGAGGGTTCTGTGCATCATATGTCGGAACTCTCAATCGGATATCTTCCGCAGGAACTCGATCTGCCGGACAAAACTTCCGGAATGCAATTTCTGTGGAATAGTATTCCCCGGTTAGGTGAAATAAAATATAAGATAGATTATATTGATAACAAAACACCTGATGAAGTGAGTCGGTTATTCTCTGAATTTGAGACTCACCACGGTTATGACTTTGAGATAAAACTGGAGAAGATCATTACGAGATTCGGCTTTGATAATGAGATGCTATCTCGTCAGGTAAAAACTTTGAGCGGCGGAGAACAGACTCGTCTTGCACTATGCAGGATTCTTCTCTCTGATCCAGACCTGCTCTTACTGGATGAACCGACAAATCATCTGGATATACAAGCGCTGAGATGGCTTGAGAAATTCCTTCATGATCTGGATATACCGTATATTTTGATCAGCCACGACAGATTTATCCTTGATGCTTGTGTGAATACTATCCTGGAACTTACCAGCGGAGGAATAACGAAATATTCCGGAAATTATTCTTTTTATAAAGAGGAAAAAGAACTCGAACAGAAGCGCAAGATCCATATTTATGAAGAGCAGAACAAGAAGATCAAAAAGCTGAAAGAAGCTGCAAACAAAAGAAAAAAATGGGCAATTTCCCACCAACCCCAAACAGGAACGGAAGGATATGCGCCTGTTTATGAAGACCTGGTGAATTTCGCAAAGAATGCAATGGTGCAGGCAAAGAATCTTGAACGTCGAACTCAGCGTGAGATCGAGAAAGCAGAATCAGAAAAGCCATTCATCGAGAAGAAGCGGCACTTTCAATTTGATAATTCAGAGGTCAAGAGCAGATTTGTTTTGCAGTGTAACAAGGTTACCAAAACATTCTCGTCAAAAACAGTATTTCATAATCTGGAATTGCATGTACATACAGGTGAACGGTTGGCAATCATAGGTAATAACGGAAGCGGAAAATCAACGTTGCTGAAAATTCTTACAAACCACATCAATGGATACGATGGAACGGTTACATGGTCACCGCAAGCGAAGATCGGGTACTACTCCCAGGATTATGAAAATCTGAATTTTGCTAATTCTGTACTGCAAGAGGTGATAAAAGGAGATAATACCATTCAGACCTTTGCGAGAACGGTTTTAGGATGTTTGAATATTCCCGAAAAACTGATCAATCAACCTATCAAGACATTGAGCATCGGCGAGCGAAGTAAAGTGGCATTAGCAAAGCTGATCGTTTCAGAATCTAATGTGCTTGTACTCGATGAACCCACAAACCACCTGGAGATTGCAGCCCGTGAAGCCCTGGAAAGGGCACTGCAGGAATATACTGGCACTGTAATCTTCGCCACTCACGACAGATTCCTTATTGATACGATCGCTGACAGGATCATTGATATGGATTACATTCGAAAGGAGGTACTGTATGAATAAGCGGATGAAGGATTTCCTCAAAGAGAAGCAGGTAAAGCAAAATCTAAAACAGTCAAAGAAAGGTCGATCTTCAAAAAAGGGATCGAATAAGGTGTCCAGCTTTAAGAAAGGACATATCAAAAAAGGATAAGCGACATACATTTTGGAGTTTTAATGATTGATAAATTGCAGAGTTTAAAAATAATAGAATATAATGAAATATACGCAGTTGCAATAGCTGATATGTGGAACAAAAGCGGAGATTGCTGGGGTGGGTATAACCTTGCGATCTCTGAAGAGTCTGTTCGACAAGAAGAAGCGCAATCGGATTGTCTGGCACTATGGCTGGCAATGATAGATGAAGAGGTAATTGGTTATTGCAAACTTTCTGAATATCGAGAAGATGAAGGAGCATTGTATATTGATCTGATCAATGTGATTCCTGAATATCATGGAAAGAAGATAGGAAAGAAGCTCGTGCTGAAAGCGGTGGAAAAAACAATTGAGCTTGGCTATCCTCGTGTCGATCTATATACATGGACGGGAAATACAAAAGCTGTACCTCTCTATAAAAAAACTGGATTCTTCTGGGTAGATAGAGACGACTGTACGCACTGCATGAATTTTATTCCAACTGTACTTACAAGTGAATTATTGAAAGACTATATCGCTGATTTAGATTGGTATGAAGATTCACAACGAAAGATCGCAATTGAACCTGATGGAAAGAAGCATAACGGCTTTGAGTGTTATCGATATCACTGGAAAAATGATGAAAATGAGCTTGAAGTTGAATTTTGCAGACATAGCAGAGGAATAGAGAAAATACGTACAAAAGATTTCGAGATCATTGCAGAAACGGATCAGCTGAAACAAGTGTTCGGAAAGTCTTACGAAGTAATGTATAAGATAAGGAATTTTTCTGAACAACCACTCGACGTAAAAATCAATGGTTATGATGATCGAAATATTGTATTTGATTATCACGGGGAATCGAGAGTGCACGACGAGGAGATATTCATTGCAACCTTTTATGTGAATGAACCAAAGGAGAAACAGAGTAAATGGAGAACCTATCCAGCTGTTTGTGCTGATATCAGCATCAATAGTAAATCACAAGATTTCAAAGTCGGCATAGATCCCCAGTTTCCTCTTACGATCAAGGTTGTAGGGGAAAATAAGATCTATTCAACTCATCATGATGAATTGTTGCACTTCAATATGAAGAATAACTATAACGAGAAGGTTTTATTCTCATGGGAACTAAATGATTCTGACCTTATTCAATGGCAGAACCATCATATAGAAATTGAACTTGAATCTGAAGAACAAAATACAATTGCTGTTCCGATGAGACTCCTTCGTGCAGGTGTTCTTCATGAAAAGATAACTATTAAGGCGTCCTTCCAGAATGGTGATACATTTTCTTATTCTGATTCAATCAATGAAATTTTCCAGACCACAAATGGAATAGGCTACGGAAAGAATGAACGGCATATCGCACTTATCAATGGAAGATATCAGGTCCAAGTTGATCAAATTGAATTCTTCAATGAGGTAAGCTTCTTTGATGTAACCTCAAGTGCGCATACATGGCAGTTTATGTTTCCTCCAAAGATAGGGAAGCCATACACCTCTGAGCTGCACCAGAAAAAAGCTTCAAAGGTCGATTTCAATATGAAACAAAATGCTGCACAAATGCATCTATTGTATGAAGTTGAGAAACCAGTAACACTTACTTTGATTCTTCATTTCACACTATATTCAAATGGGATTCTTGAGAAGTGGGCAACTGTTCAGAATGCTTCTGCAGTCGACACACCACAGGAAATCTGTTTGAGTAATGCAATGTTTGTACGGTTTCAAAATACCGTGATCCCGTATAAAGGAAAGTTCATATACATCGATCATGATACGCAGAACTGGGGAGAGCTTTACGAAGCTGCAAAGTATGACGAAAATTGGATCTTCAACTATGGCACTGCAGATACAATGGGTTTAAGCTGGCCAGATGATTTCAAAATGACCTTTTCAGAAGAACTTCTATTCGATTCCGATCTTGGTATCATTCCTTCTCGCTCATCCAAGGATACGAAAAAGTTCAGATTGATGCTTGGTACGTTTAAAGAATGGAATGAATTCAGAGCATTCATCCTCGACAAAAGAGTAGAGCAGAAATATCTCACTGATTATCTGGAAGTTATTGTAAATGATGGAAACCCCTTTATCGATCAGCAATTCTATGTAAACCTAACAGAATATCGTGAAAAACCCTATAATATTCCGGTTGAATATTCTGCAAAATATGGATCGTTTGAAACATCAGAGGTTGAATATTCATCAAAAAAAGAAACTCATCCGGTTTGGCTTACCATTGATAATGCACTTGAATACGATATCCTTCAAGCTAAGATTCAAGGAAAAACCCCAAATAAGGTGATCAAACGGGTTGTATTTCCAACTGGCAAAGGTGAGATAAAAACCTTCAAAAGCGTTGAGGAAGATCACAAGATATGGTCCTGCTCAAACGAATTGATTTCGATTAAAGCAGCCGAGGAGTATGCACCAACGGTTCATTCGTTGGTGTATAAAGATCAGGAATGGATAGATTCTGATTTTCCTGCCCCCGGACCGAAATCCTGGTGGAATCCATGGATCGGTGGGATCAACTCCTATCCGCACAAAATGCAGATGCGATCTATTATAAAAGAGGGCTATTCGATTGAAGATGTTGTACTCAATGATAATTTCAGAAATGAATGGAAGGGTATAAAAATTAGCGTGTCCGTTAATGAATTTGAAAAGTTTAAAGGATTGTCATGGAACCAGTATTATCTGATGCTGCCCGAAGTACCGGTTCTGTGTTACGTTCCGGAGATAATTCAGGAGACGGGTAGGTATCTCAGAAATATCCAGTTTATATCTCGTTATTTTGCCTATGCAGATGAGAAAATCGGGAACTGTTTTGTGAGATCTTATAATTCGAAACACGAGATGTTCGATTACTATTCCGGCAAAGAAGCGGTTGACCTTTACCCACAAACAGTCCGGGCAGTCGGGAGTACCTTGAGAGATCATATGATACAGATATGGACTGACCAAGCTCAGTATAATGACATCTCATTAAATAAAGACATTACTTCCTTCTGGATGTATGATTATCTAAATATTGATAACAACCAGAGAAGATTTCTCACACCGAAATTTCTTATCTTGACAAAAGAATTGCTTTCTCAGGATGAGATTCGTGATTTGAGAAATATAACCTTTTCTCACAGTAATAACAAAGGGGAGCGCCTATGAAAAAGGTTATCTATTTACTACTTATAATCGTATTGTTACCGCTTGGGCTTCAAGCGAAGTTAACATTGCATGTTCCAAAACTGAATCCATCACCTGTAATTGACGGCATGATCGATACTGGTGAATGGGATGGTGCAGCGGTTGTTGAAACATTCTATCAAATTTCTCCGGGTGATAATTCTGAGCCATCGGAAAGAACGGTCGGCTATCTTGCATATGATGATGACTATCTCTACTGCGCAGTGCACTGTTTTTACGATGATCCGGAAAAGATACGATTGTTCCACTGCATTCGGGATAAGATATATTACACTGACAGGATATTCTTGTTTGTCGATACGTTCTACTCAAATGCAAAAGCATATTACTTTGGATCAAATGCTTATGGTGAGCAGGCAGATGGTATCGTGATCAATGACATCGACACCTCGATAAACATTCATTATGATTCCTTCGGAGCGCTAACAGATGATGGTTACACCATCGAGATGAAGATCCCGCTCAAGAATATCAAATATAAAAGCGGGAAGAATGTGCAATGGGGTTTCTTCATGAAACGTCACATAGAAGAGCGTAAAGAAGAGATCAGTGCCACCCAGGTAAACAGAAACGGAACTAATTTCTATGATAACTATGGCATTCTTATTTTTGATGAACTTCCTACCAATCAAAATTTGAAGCTGATCCCATCATTTTTGATGAGTTATACTGATGATCATAACAAGAAAGCTGGAACGCACAACATTTCTCGAAAATATGAACCTGAACTGAATATCTTCTATGAACCAAATTCATGGCTGACAGCGACCATGACGATAAATCCTGATTTCAGCACCATCGAGGCTGATGCCATGGAGATCGATGTCAATACGCGGTTTCCGATCTATTATCCTGAAAAACGACCCTTCTTTATTGAGAGTACGAATCCGTTCAGAACGCCTATTACGATCTATCATACCAGAAAGATCGTTGACCCGATCTTCGGTGCAAAATTCTCAGGTGCTTTCGGTAAGAATAGGATGTTTGGACTCGGCGCGGTTGATGAAAACACAGAAGGTGCGCGATTTATCAATGGATATGACGGCACAGGAAATGCACTATTCGGGTTTACCTCCTTTGAGAATAAATCAAAAAGTGGAAATACCTACACGCGTGGTGCTCTTGCAATGAGGAAATTCAAAGATTTCTATAATATTGTTGGAGATATCGATGGTCGGTTCACATTGTTCGGCAACCTAAGAGGACAGTACCAGCTTGTCGGTTCTCTGGATCAGAATCTGCAGAAAGACTGGTTCAAGGGGTATGGCTACCAGGGCGAGGTGTGGTATGATGATGAGCACTTCTTTGCAAATCTTGGTATCGAAGCGATTTCTAAGAACTTCAAAGCTGATCTGGGTTATATTCCTGAGAATAATAAGCAGTACATGTTCAGTCATGGAGAGTGGCACAAAAATGCCAAAGATGACCAGCAGTATGTTCGATTACTCGAGTTTGGCTATGATGCCAATATCAAATACGATCTGGATTTCAGTTACATCAAGGAGCACTTCTTGAAATTCTATACTGGAGGTATTTTTAGAAGCAGGTTCGAGGTGTGGACAGGTGTCAATTTTCAGATGGTTCACTTCGCAGGAAAAGATAATCACATGTACACCCCGTGGATCTCATTCCAGACCTATCCTTCTGACCTCTTTGTGATCGATACCGATTTCGAATTTGGTGAGTATATGTGGTTTGATGCGGATGATCCTCGTATCGAGCAATACAGAAAATATGAAGTATTTCTCAATATCCGTCCCACCGATAAGATCGATCTGGATATCAGTTCAGAATATGAAGAGTTACATAACATCTTTTCTGCGCAGGTACACCAACTGACTTTAAAGTACCAGTTCAATAAGCAATTCTGGATTCGCGGTATATTGCAATATTGTCATTCAAAATTATACACAGAAGATGAAGTAGAAACCACACTAAATTTTTACCCACTATTTGTATATAATCCTTATGCAAATATCTCAGTGTATGCAGGAATTACTTCATTGGATGATGAAACTGAAGTTAACCAGATGAAAACATATAGTAGAAAAAAAGATACCTATTTTCTAAAAGTTTCCTATACCTTTGATGTGTTTTAGGAATAATTTAATAATAAAACTCACTCAAAATGTAAGGGCTGATTGTTTTCAGCCCTCTTTATATAAAATTAAATACTTATGTAGTTAAAATCCCTCAATGATACACGTAATATTTGCGTGCACAATTTTATTTTGGATTTTACCCACTTCCTCATCAGTGATCTTCAACCCATCCTTCAACAGATATTCTCTGCCCAGTTCGGCATATTTGCCCTTGCCTAAGGTGTGGTACGGAAGCAGACGAACCGATGTGATGCCCAGAGTGTTGCATAATTGGATCAAGGCAGAAATATTTTCTTCGGTTGCAGTAATATCCGGAATAAGTGCGACAGAGATAATCATCTTTGAAGTATCGATTGACTTTGCAAGTTTCTCCAGGTTCTCAAGAATTTTTGCATTACTCTTTCCTGTGTACTTTCTGCTGAGTTCATCGTTCAGGCACTTGATATCAAAGTAGATAAAGTCAAAGTCAGATATAAATTCCTTCACCTTGTCCCATTGGAAATATCCGCAGGTCTCCAGGCCGACAGAAAATCCAAGTTCCGTACATTTCTTCAGGAATGCTTTCACAAATTCCGGTTGAAGTAACGGTTCGCCGCCAGAAAGAGTGATCCCTCCACCGGAGTTGGCAAAATACTGGGCATTGACGATCACCTTATTAAAAAGCTCATCGACCTTCCACCGTTTACCTGCAATACGAATAGCGTTATAATTACAAGCATCAACACATGGTTTATCTTTGCAGACCAGGCAGAATTCTCTTTTAAAGATCAGGTTGTTATGATCATCGAAGCTAACCGCATCGTAAGGACAGGTTTCGATACAGGTGCCGCATTTTTGGCATAACTCGGTACTGTAGAGGATTTCGGGGAAGTTGTTCTGGCTTTCCGGGTTCGAACACCATCTGCATCGGAGTGAGCATCCCTTGAAGAAGAGAACGGTTCGAATACCCGGACCATCCTGAGTGGCAAAATCTTCAATATCAAAGATGAATGCTGAAGGATTGCTGTCCGGCATCTTAGAAATTCTGTTCTGTTCTGGCGATGATCTCGTTCTGTATGCTCGTTCCAAGCTCCACAAAGAATGCACTGAAGCCTGCCACACGTACGATAAGATCGCGGTACTGTTCCGGATTTTCCTGAGCATCACGCAGCATCTTACTGTCCACCACATTGAACTGAAGCTGGAAACCAAGCGTGTCGAAATATGTTTTTATCAAAGAGAGTAGTTTCCTCGAACCCTGCACACCTTTGAGTGTGGAAGGAAGGAATTTCATATTGTGTAATCCACCGCGGATCTTTGTATGATCGATCTTACCTGCGGAATGAAGCACAGCAAGCGGACCGTTTGTGTCTGTTCCATAAAATGGTGAAGTAACTCCATCTGCAAGGGTTTCTCCAGCATGTCTTCCGTCTGGAGTAGCACCGCATACTCTCCCAAAAGGTGCGTGAGTGCTGATCGCGAGCATGGAAGGATCGTAGGGTTCACCAAGGTAATTTAACTGCTCGGAAACATAACCACAATACGTATCAAAAAGCTCTTCATATATAACATCGACATAATCATCGTTATTTCCCCATTTTGGTGCATCCACCGCAGCTTTATGAAGCGTTTTCTTCCCTTCCCAATTTTCAGAAAGAACCGTTCTCAGTTCATCCATAGAGAGTTTTTTGTCGTCCCGAACAAGCTTTTTTACTGATGCAAGGCTGTTTGCGACATTGACCATACCGGAACTCAGCGTGGTTGGGCTTCCATTTACGATCGCGCCCTTATCGTCGAGGGATTTTCCTCTACTCAGACAGTCCCGAACCAGCATTCCCGAATAGATAAGATTGCAGGTATCACGGTGCGCCGCCATCACGTAGTTCCAGTAACGCTGCCAGTTCTTGATGGCATTTCTCAGATGGAATTTATAAGAAGTTACTAATTCATTATATGTCTGTGGGACATCTGATTTTTCAATCGTGATGTCTGTCTGTGTGTCTTTCCCTCCGAGCATTGCAAGTTCAAAGAGTTTTGCATGATTGATGAAACCTGCTTGTACTACACCGTAGCTCATACCTTCCATGGTGGGCTCTGTACAACCTCCCATTGCAGCGTATTTACGAATTAGAGAAACAGGAAGTTTACTCTTTTGAAGCTCATGCTGAATATATATCTTCAGATTGAAGAATGCTGGGAATCCCACACCTGTTTTAACACACTCGATAGCTTTCAGGAGAAATTTGTCGGAAAGTGATGGATCGTACCAGATGGAAAGTGTCGGCTGTGTGGTCTGGCAATTAATTGCTGATTGAAGCACGAGGATGGAGAGTTCGTTATCACAACGATGCCCCTCTTCATCCAGTCCGCCGAGTATCATATTCTGGTAAAGATTACCTGAACCGAGTCCTTCCCACGAGAAGGATGCCATATATTCGATCTCAGTCATTTTAACGCGGAGGGCTTCGAGGAGTTCGAGCACTTCTTCATCTGTGGTTAATCCCTTTTCTATATCTCTTTTATAGTAAGGATACATGTATCTGTCGAATCGTCCTGGCGAATACCCGAGGTGCGCACCTTCTATATGTCCCGCAAGATAGATCAACCAGTACGCCTGCATCGCTTCTTTGAAAGTACGGGGACTATGTGCTGGTACATATTCACACATTTCTGCTATTTCGAGTAATTCTTTTTTTCGTTGTTCATTCTTTTCTGATTTCGCGAGACGACGTGCTTCTTTCGCATAGTTGTGAGCCCAGGTAATTGTTCCTTTAAGTGCTCTCATTCCTGCACGCCAGAAGTATGCTTTTTGAGCAGATTCATAATCCGTGATCTCGGTCTCTTTAAGGAGTTTATTTGCTTTTTTAATAATAGCGTTAAATCCTTCAGCAAGAGCAGTTTCGAAATCCAGCACATACCGACCTTCGGGTGCGGGATCGTGGGGTGCAGTATACAGACCGATCTTCCATCCGTCCTCTATATATTTTGCTTTATCATAATCCGGTTTCCAAAAACGATCTGCAACATCCTGCATACATTTTCCTGACCAGTATTCAGCGATCTCGCGAAGGGTTATCTTGTCTTCATGAGAAATGATGAACTTTTTCCCAAAAACCTCATGCTTACCCTCTGAGGCAATCCTGTGAGAATGTTTAATGCCACCACCGGTTCCGATCTCAGTATGCTTTGCCTGGGCTTCCTGCTCTTCCTTGTTCAGCGTACGCAGGATATAATTTGTTGCATAATTTGCATAAGGGATTGCACCGCGAACAAAACGTGTTTTATTACCTGCAAATAGTTCTCCATCGCGAATCATGGGAGTGAGGTTTTCCATTGCAAAAGCATGACAGTGTGCGCGTCTTTCGATAGAATTCATGCCGTCAGATTCTCTATGAGCTTGTGTATAATATTTCATATACTCGACATCGACCGACATCGGTTCTGAAAGATAGCGGTCACGCATGGTTCTGACATTTTTAGTCGAAGGCGATCCGACAGTTTCTCTTTTTATAAATTCTTGTTTATCATTCATATATACTCCTGAAAAATTAACAGATTTTTTGGATTATTGGACTACCTGAAGAGCAAAATCAAATAAGCATATTTTTTATGCAATAAACCAGGATCCGAATATATATTGTAAATTAATTTTGAAAGGATATGGTAAATTTTGTACCGTTTGCTTTTTCGAGTTGGATCGTGCCATCGATCTGTTGCACAAGACTGGTCACAAGCTGCAGTCCAAGAGTCTGAGTATTCCTGAAATCGACATTATCTGGAAAAGGTACACCATCATTTGCAACAATAAGTTCAATTTCAGCTTTTCCTTTTTTATCCATTTTCACCGTAATAGTGCCATTAATGTCCTTTTTAAAACCATGCTTGAATGCATTTGTGATAAGCTCGTTCACAATAAGTCCGCAAGGAATGGCCTTTGCGATGTCGAGTTTCACGTCTTTAATATCAACATCAACCGAAATATTTCCCGACTGATGATTAAAACCTCCCATCAGCTGTCTAATAAGAGTTTTTATGTATGTTGAAAAATCAATATCCGCCAGATTTTCAGAACTGTATAATTGCTTATGTACCAGCGCGATGGACTGAATCCTGTTTTGTGCTTCCTCAAAAATATCGCGAACTTTTTCATCCTCGATATTTTGCTGCTGTATTGCAAGAAGGCTTGAGACAAGGGCAAAATTATTTTTTACACGATGATTGATCTCTTTTATAAGAAGTTCTTTCTGTTCAACTTCCCTCTTGAGCTGTTCTTCGGCATCTACCTGACGTGTAATATCTCTGGAAGTTATGATTGCTCCTTCTGGAAATGGTGCGATCGTGATGTGAAGGTGTTTTTCTCCCGCTTTCCCTTCCCTGTATACTGTATCAGGAATGACCTTCATTTTATTATTTTGTATACAACTCATCATCACATCGAACATGTCTATCTTGTGCTTCGAGGCGAAATCTTTATACATGATATCACCTATTTTTGGAACTCGGTTTCTATGCAATTCAATTGAATTATTATATCGCACGATCTTACCCTGCTTGTCCACAACGATTGTCTCGACCGGGTTATATTCAAAAAGAGCTGTGCTGAATTCCTCTTTTGCCCGGATTTGAAATTCTGCTTCTTTACGATCTGATATATCTCGTGCTATTGCTAAAACGAGTTTCTTATCATCGAAGTAAACGATCCGTGAGTGGATTTCAACAGGGAATGTATAACCATCTTTACATTTGAGGATCGTCTCAAACAATATTGAATGATTTTCAAGTAGTTCATTCTTCTTTCTTTTGGAATAGTTCAGATCGGGAGGGATTCTAATACGATCGGGTGTTAGCTTGAGAAGCTCTTCTTTTGAATATCCAAGCTTATTCGCAGTCTCGTCATTCACTTCTATAAAATTGGTTAACGTTCCATCATCATTTATGCCATGAAGCATGATCATATCATTAATACTGTTATAAAGGGAACGATATTTATTTTCACTTTCGCGAAGTTGCTGTACCACTGCTTTTCTTACAGTTATGTCATTTCCAAAGCCCTGTACAGCCACAAGTTTATCGTTTTCATATAATGGACGAAGACTAACCCAGATACTTTTTTCTTTTCCACAGTATGTTTTGACGAGTACTTCGTATTCAACAGATTCACCTTCAGCGACACTTTCATAATTCTGTTTTGATTTTTCTTTGTCCTTATCCTGAACGATATCGTGAATGCTTTTTCCTAGAAGGTGTTTTTTCTCATAACCAAGAATTTCTTTAAATTGCCAATTGATATTTGTAAGCCGTCCATCAAGATCGGATATCCAGAGAATATTCCGGGAATTCTCAAAAAGATCCCGATAATGTTCTTCACTTTTTCTGATTTTCTCTTCATCCAACTTTCTGTCGCTGACATTTACAAGAACTCCCTGCCAGAGCGTATTCCCGTTTTCAAGGATTGATCCTCTACATATTGATCGAACCCAAATGATATGCCCCTTTTTAGATTTCATTCTGTATTCAAAACTCAAAGGAGCATTATTTTTCAGAGCTTCTTCAGCAGCCTCCTGAAGCTTATCAAAGTCATCAGGATGGACATGATCAAAAAAGAGATTTATATCGTAATTGATATCCTTTGCAAAATCTTCTCCTATCATTTCACGAAAACCAGGACCGACATAATGCATAATTCGGGATTTACCATCCTTGCACATCTCATAGATGTAAACTGTTCCCGGAATATTTTCAGCCAGGGTTCGGAACTTTTTTTCACTTTCTAGAAGCTCTTTTTCCTTCAATCTCTCATTTGTAATATCATGAGATATGCCTACAAGGGCTAAGGGTTTTTCATCTTTATCTTTCATGACCCATGTATGTGAATCAAAGTAGACCTTTTCACCTTTGGATGTGAAATTTGTGACAACACCTTGCCACTGTCCATCCTTCAAGGTACGCTCAACGATCTCATTCTGGGAGACGCTATCTTCAATACCTTCTCCAAGGGCAGTTAAATGCTTTCCAATTATTTGATCTTTGGAATAACCAAGAAGGTTCAGTACTGCATCGTTTATGTATGTTATATTACCTTTAAGGTCGGTTATTATGACATTGTCGTGTAAATTTTTTAACACATAGCTGTGGAGTTGCTGCCCTTTTGCTGCTTCGTGTCGTTCTGTAATATCGCGAATAATTGATATCACATAGCACCTAGAATTTCTTTCAAAAATATGAGCACTGATCTCGACAGGAATGACATCATTATCCTTTGTGGATAATTCAAACTCAAACGTGAGATGTTTATTTTTGATAAGATCGTTAAGTACTGGCATAAAATGTTTTTTAGCATCATCGGTCATGAGGTCCCAAAGGTTCATATTAAGAAGTTCATCTTTGGAATAACCCAAATACATCGATCCAATATCATTAACTTCTATGGTTCTTCCGGGAATATTATTTTCATCGATTTCATTAACAAATATGGCATCATTGAGATTGTTGAAAATTGTTTGATATCTCGTTTCGCTTTCATGGAGAGCGGATTCGGCAAGTTCCCTGCCTGTTGCCTCTTTTTGAATGCGTTTTTTTAAAATTGCAGGTTCTGAGATTTCCTGAAGAATTGAGAATAGTTTCTCTTTATCGAGTGGTTTTTTTAAGAAACCTTTCACCCCAATATCGATTGCATCGAGCAAGTAATCCGGTTGAGCATAAGCAGAAAGCAAGAATACATGAATATCGGGTTTTAATAGTTTGATCTTGCGTGCCATATCAAGGCCACTCATTTTCGGCATGTTTATATCTGTAATAATGACGTCAGGCACATGTTTTTGAAACAACTCAAATCCCTCTTCACCATTTATCGCAGGAATAACTTCATCGACCCTTCGGCGTAATATCTCTGTGACTGAAAAAAGTACGAGAGTTTCATCTTCAACATAGAGGATCTTTAGGGGTAATTTTGGCATCTTTTATCCTTGGCTTATTTCAACTTTTATGATTTTTGGTAATCATTATAATTTGTCTTTGAAAAAATAATTATATGTTGTTTATGTCAATAAATTAGAAATCAGCCTATGTCTTTATTTGGGATCTTTTCCATGTTCCGCGTTTGTAAATCATATATGCAATTATACTTGTTATCATATTGCTGGCAACCATCGACCACCAGAGAGATTCATATGGATAGGTTGAAAGAGGGAGTGATAATTTATACAACAAGGGATACAAAAAACTCCCTTTCAGAAATGCAAGATGAAGGATTGAACCAGAAAGAATGTAAACCAGCGGAATTCTTACGAACCACAATCGGCCGACATTAAGGAGCATAACCGGTTTTGTATGTCCCGAACCATTAAATGCTCCGATGAACACAAAAAGTACTCCAAAAATGCAGGATGCGATCGGCGTGACCTTGAACATCCGAACACCGACTGCAATAACGGCAGGGTCATTAATAAAGAATTTTGTGATAGAACCGCCGAAAAAGAAAAGCAGTAATGAACCCGCAAACATAATTGAGATCACAAGTTTGAATGCAACCGAGACACTCTGTTCTGCCCTTCGATACTTTTGTGCACCAATATTCTGACCGACAATCGAAGCCAACCCGTTGCTGATCCCCATCGATGGCATCATAAAGAGACTGATGAGACGATTATTAATGGCATAAGCAGACATCACGACCGTTCCGAAAGAATTAACGAATCCCTGGAGCAAAATAAATCCAAAACTTGTCATGGATTGTGCAAGTGAAGCGGGAATACTGATCCTCAATATTCGCTTCATCATATTTTTTTCAGGTTTGATCTCTTTCAGTCCTGGTAATATATAAGGCGTTTTTCGGAAAAGGAATATAACAGCTATGATCGCAGCTACGATGCGTGATATAAGTGTTGCCCAGGCAGCACCAAGTGTTTCCATTCTCGGGAAAAAACCAATGCCGAATATCATGAGGGGATCGAGTATGACGTTGAGTCCCACCGATATAAGCTGTATCTTCATAGGCGAGATTGTGTCACCCAATCCATGTGAAAAACTTTGATAGGAAAGGAAGATGAACATGAATATCATGCCCATGAGAATGATCGTTATGAACTGCTTTGCGAGATCGAATATCTCGTCGGGTGTTTGAAGCAATTTGAGTATATCATTAATAAAAAGCAATCCCACAACAACAAAGAAAATTGAAAAAACAACGATGATCAAAACGAACTGACCGACCACTTCTTTCATCTTCTCCATCTTCCCGGCGCCTTTATATTGAGCAATGAGAGAGGTGCCGGCGATCACAAAACCGAAACCGAAAGATGAAAGGAAAAATATGAGTGGGAATGCAAGACCAGCTACCGAGACAGCATGACGAGCAGTTTCGCCAAGTTTTCCAAGCCAGAATGCGTCAGTAAGATTGTAAAAGGTCATAAAGAAATTGGACAACATGATAGGCAGCGAGAGCTTAACAAGATTCTTGAGAAGATTACCCTGTGTCAGATCCATTCCGGTGGAGGTCATGAAAGAATTCCTTTCATTGAGTTGTAATCAGGAGTTTAAAAAAGAAGAGATATGCATCTATAGGTTCTTAACAACAAGGTCGTAAACTGTATCAACAGAGATAACTTTCACGCACTGATTATCTTTGCATGTTGTTTTTCTGTGATTGAATGCGCTTACACAGGGACTGCATCCAAAATTTGAATAGAGTGTATGGCAGTTTTGCCCGAGTGGTCCGTAAAGTTTCGGTGTTTCGGGTCCGAAGAAAACAATATTCGTGATAGGTGTTAAGCTTGCAAAATGTGCTGGACCGGAGTCATTCGTCACGAGCACATCAGAGACATTGAATAGGTCGATTATCTCTCGAAGCGTTGTTTTATTCGTCAGGTCGATGATCCTGCTCGGTGAAACTTTTTTTATCACTTCAGCGTCCTTTGATGCATCATTAACACCCATGATAACGATGAATACAGATTTGATTTCAGCTAGTCGCCTTGCAAGTTCGCAGTATTTTTCAAGTGGCCAGGCACGTATCGGCAGGATGCCTGCATTTGGATTAAAAACAACCAGTTTTGAATCAGGTTTGATGTCAGGATTCTCTGATTGCAATTTCGAAAAAATTGCACGCAGTTGTTCATCAGTAGATTCAATATGCGGTACTTTTGGAACATCAGAAAAATCCTTTTTTAATTTGGGATACTCATCGAAAGGAGCGATTAAAGAAAAAAGGAGATTGAAAAAATTGTACGAAATATGCTGGTGCGGATTATACGTAACTCGATGGGTAAGGAAGGTTCCCCTGTATAGACCCTCCATGTGGAATTTATAAAATCCAACCCTATTATGCGCTCCCGAAAGATAGGAAATGATGCTGGTTGCTCTTGAGAAAAGCTCCATATCAATATAGGTATCGATAGGTATCTTGTGCAATGTTCTCAAAACAGAAAGGGTAGAAAACACAAAGCGGGAGAAACTTGAGCAATCGATTGTTAAAACATTTTCTTTCGGGATCGATTCTGTGATATAAACACTTTCCTTATTCTCTTCAAAAATGAGAAAATGGATAGTCGAATCAGGAAAGAGGACTTTCGTCTTTTGTAGTGTTGAATAGGCAAGAATTGCAGAACCCATCTCCGAAAGTTCAACAAATAGTATATTCTTTGGGTTTACGGGTTTTTTCAGCGATGGCTTGAAGATCGTGCGTACCCAATACAAAAATGATAAAAAAGCGCACATGGGAATACCCAGCCATTTATCGATCTTGCGAATATGTTCGACATCCATTTTTCAATCCTTTTCGATGCTTCGCCCAATTTCTGAACAAGCACGTATTTGGTCAAATTTATTTACAAAGATATTATCCGGTTCAATTTTATCAAAATCTCTGACGAGTATGTGATTATATGAAAGATTGTAAAATTATATTTACCGATCTCGACGGTACATTGCTGGGACATGATCGTATCATCAGCGCAGATAATCTTTCAGTTCTTAATGAACTGGGAAAAAGGAAGATCGTTCGAGTTCTGGCAACAGGGCGATCATTGTATTCTCTTGCCAGAATCATTGAAGTTGATTTTCCCCATTTTGACTATATTATCTTCTCGTGTGGGGTAGGCATCATCGATTGGACAACAAAGCAGATTTTGTGTTCATACACTTTATCAAAAAATGAGATCAATCTCGTTCGTGCTGTTCTCGATGAACATAATATTGATTATATGATCCATAAACCCGTACCTGAAAATCATAAATTCCATTACCAGAAATTCGGTAAAGATAATCATGATTTCGATAAAAGATTTTCATTCTATGCAGATTGTGGAAAACCGCTGCCATCTCATCAGCATGACATAGAAAATGCATCTCAGGTGCTGGCAATTATTCCTGACCAGGTTGAGCGATTTGAGATCATAAAGAATACACTCTCATGTCTGAAGGTAATTCGCACGACTTCACCGATCGACCATCAATCACTGTGGATTGAAATATTTCCTCAAAATGTATCAAAAGGACATGCAGCGGAGTGGCTCTGCAACCATCTCAATATTGCACGGGAATATACAATAGGCATTGGGAATGATTACAATGATCTCGATCTCCTCGAATGGACTGCGCACAGCTATGTTGTGGAAAATGCTCCTGAAGAACTCAGAAAAAGGTTCAAAGTAACGGCATCGAACCAGAGCAGCGGATTCGCGAAAGTTATCAATGAATGGGTGTTATGAGATGAATATACATAAAAAAGAGCACACAAGGATAGATATGAAGAGAATAGTCATCTTACTCTATGTTATAAGTCTAACATTTTGTCTCAATGCTGAGGTCTTGCAGGACCAGGAAATTGATCTTGTAAAAAATCTTCTCGAAGATAATGATATGTCGCTGCAATCTTTAAAATTTTTAAAAGACTGGGCAGGAGACACAAAATTTAAACTGCCGATCGTCGTTGATATTCTGAATAATCCCTTAGAATTTCCAAAATTTGTAGATAGTACAGAAATACTTTGTGACCGTCATGATCCCGAAGAAATGATCAGTACCTATGCTGAAATTCTCTTTCAGGCAGGATGGTTAACTGCATTTGATGATGCCATTTTTGAGGATTATTTCGATAAGAATGTGCAGAGAGAGCAGGATGTTTTCGCATATATTGAGTACGTGTGGGAAATTACCGAGCACTTATATCAGCAAGCGTGGCATAAAATTTCTGATGATGAAAAAGATATTCTTACCTATCTTTCATATTCACTGTGGCAGGAAGAGGAAGATTCGCTTCGGTATGACGAGTTCTATGCGAGCAACATGATTACCACGTTTGATAGTCTCGATATCGAAGAGGATGTGATACCGATCATCAAAAAAATTAATTTCGGAAATTTGATGCAAGCAGCGCAGGTTTTCCAGGAAGGTTTTGATGTTCTTGAAAGTCATATTAATGATCTGTTCTTTAACAATACACAAAAACTCGCCAAGAACTCTTCCTTTGGTAAGATGTGCATTGGAACGTACTATAATGATATTTATGATGAGCAGTATTCCTTTATCGTCGATCCGGGAGGTAATGATGTGTACACTGCACCCATAAAAACAGGCTGGGAAAATCCATTTTATGTTATACTCGACCTTCAAGGAGATGACACATATAGAAGTAATGAGATAGGAAATCTATTTCGCGTTTTTGCAGGCTTGGGTATTTCGTATGACTGTGCCGGCAATGATTTGTATGTTGGAGATGATTATACGCTGAGTTCATTTTTAGGATACCAGCTCTGTTATGATAGACAGGGTAATGACATGTATGCAGGAGGATTGAACAGCATCGCAGCAGCAATATTCGGCTTGAATATGCTTATCGACACGAATGGAAATGATTCCTATTCTACGACAGAACTTGGTGAGGGATTCGCCGGACCTCTCGCAGCTGGATTCCTCATAGATACAGATGGTAGTGATATGTATTATGCAGGCGGGAAATATTTACATGCACCGCTTGCACCTTTCGATCATAGAGCACTTTCGCAAGGATTTGGATTCGGGATACGTCCTTATATGGGAGGAGGGATCGGTGTCATTTATGACAAAACTGGAAATGATGCCTACCAGGGCGCAGTGTATAGCCAGGCGGTTGCCTATTGGTATTCGCTTGGGATCATCATAGATAAAGCAGGTAATGATTTTTACACTGCTGTGTACTATCCCCAGGGCAGCGGTATCCATCTTGCCGGAGGGTTTTTGTATGATGAGGAAGGAGAGGATCATTACTATTCTAAACATGGTCCGGGGCAAGGTGCAGCGCACGATTATGCAGTTGGATTTCTTATTGATAGAAAGGGTAATGACATATATTCTGTTGAAGGGGGTAACGGATTAGGATTGACAAATTCGGTTGCACTCTTCCTTGATGTTTCTGGTAATGATCGCTACGAGAGAAATGTCACAAGCAATTACGGTTATGCAAATTCCGCACGCAATACCGGCAGCATTGGCATCTTTCTTGATACAGGAGGAACAGACAGCTACCCGATATATGCTGATTCTTCAGAATATCATGAGCGATATAAGAATGATTCTCAATGGATGTTCGGCACATATGGTGTTGGGAAAGATACAAGTATAGTTATTCCAGATGTTGAACCAATGGAAGAAGCGCAGGAAAAAGAAGTGGCGACAGTCGATTCTCTAGCATCCATCAAGGAAATTTTTTCAATTGCTTCTGAATGGGGAGTAGGAAGTGCTGCCAAACGAGTTTCTCTTGCTGCCGATATTCTGCTGAAAAGAGATGAAGAAGCATCAGAATATATTTTTGAAAACAAACTCGACACCAAAGGTTCACTCGAATACCGGGCTATCATGAATTATACAAAAGAGTCTAATATATTCCAAGATTATCTGCCGAAAGCACTTCATTCTCTGGAAGATAGTGTGACCGTTCGCAATACTATTGCTCTCATCGGTGAATTGAAAGATTCAACCATGATCGATACGCTTCTTAAGGTTATTCATGATGAGAGATATACACGAAGTGTGCTGTCTGCACTGGGTACGATCGGTACAGATAGAAGTATATCCATTCTTAAAGAGTATATGGACTCACCATCAGAAAAAGTACGTGTCATTGTCGCACGAGGATTTCTTGAAATCGATACACCCGGAAGTATAGAATTACTCGGCATGATGAAAGATGATCCCTCATTCCTGATCAGGACAATGTATAAGTTGAAGAAGAAGTAGCCCAAAATCCAATAATCAACAAGGAAAATTCAATATCCAAGTAGCAGATGAACAAGTTAAGTCACTAGATTGAGATTCTCTTATTTTTTCATTCAGTTTTTTTCTCTATGATGTCTGCTTAATGCGGTGAAATAATCTATTGTTAAAAACTGGTACCCCGGAGAGGATTCGAACCTCCGACCAACGGTTTAGGAAACCGCTGCTCTATCCTTCTGAGCTACCGGGGCTTGGATGTACAAACGAAAAACTCACTCCAGGATGTCAATCTTCTCAGCAGAAAGGATCTCCTGATCTCCCATCTCGGTCTCAACGATCAATGCACCCTCGTCAGTAACACACTGAACGGTACCGTCTAATTCCATGTTTCCGGAATAGACCTTCACTCGCTTCCTTGCAAGAGAATGAATCTTCTCAAAATATGATCTAT
>JAFGDR010000043.1 GCA_016932035.1 Candidatus Cloacimonadota bacterium | reverse complement strand
GGAGTTTAGATATAATTATAGAAAAGATAATCTGTTCCATTTTTTGATCAATATTCACTTTGGTCCGATTTTTATATAATCACCTAATAATTTATTAACTGACACTTCAATTGGAAAACCTGCTGATATTTCTGAAATGAGTTTTATGATATCCGAACCATCATTGTTCATTGAGTAGAGACCTTCATTAGTTCCACTCTTCGTGAAATAAATTGTTTCTCCATCTGAAGAGAAATGTGGCCAATTTAGGAAATAATTACTTGTTAATAAAGTGTCTTTTCCCAAATTTGTTAAATCAATTGTACATATGTGATAACAATCTTTTATGCTATTCCATGAATCATATATAACTTCATTTCCATCAGGTGCAAAGGATGGTTGTCTTTCAAATACATTATTCGTATATGTAAGTCTTTTTAGATTCGAACCATCCATATTTACATAAAAGAGATCATCTTCAGAGATAAATACTACCTTGTAACCATCTAAAGATAGTGCAGGAAATTCCTGCTTTACTTCCAGAGTATCACTTATTTTGTTAATATTTGAACCATTATAATCAATTGTATAAAGGTTATTGTTTTTACCTCGATATAATATTAATGGTCTATTAGGGACGAACTGTGCATATGAGGAAAATCCATCAAGTAGTTTTAATAAACCACTTCCATCTGAATTCATCATATATAAACAATCCTCGTAGAAATCGATATAAACATTTTCGTCAAAAATACATGAAGATAGGAGTAATATCAAAATTGAAGATAAAATAATTACTGAAAGCTTAAAAACAGCCTTAAGATTATCCCGTGTTTTCATAAAATTCACCTTACCTCTTTTTGAATAAAACGGAAATATTTAGTCAATATAATTATAATCTAATAACATAAATCGATACTTTTTTATCAAGAATCTCTTAAACAAGATCTGGCTTCATTACTCCGCCGAGACAGGTCGGAATCTTGTTTTACATTTTTTATCAGCGCTAATCTTCTTGAACTTGTCCGCCTACTGGTGGATCTGCGGGAAACTGTGTGCTATTCTTCTACATTTCCATTGAATTTTGGAAACTGATCTTTCCCACATATCAGACGGGTGGTGAGTGGAGCTACTTCTCGTGCTTCTTCTATAATTATATCTGCAAGGTAGCGAATATCCCATTGCGCATGTTTGTCCTGACGCAGTCGGGAAAAATGACATAACTCGCGCATATTGCATTTAAAAAGAACAGTTTTATGATGGGCATTGGTCAGGATGTAATTCCGAATTTCAGGATAACTTTCAGATAATATCTTATACATCTGTTCAGTTCTATTCATAATTCTTATGAACAGATCCTTTTGCACTATCTTATCTATACTCTTTGGCATCGTATAACCAAATCTCGGGCTATAATCTGTTGAGATAATTGTGGCGATCCTATGACGTTTGAGCTGAGCAAAACATGATGAACTAATATTTACCTGAAAAAGCATATCAGCTAATTCAAATTCGCGCGGCAAAGAGTCATGACATGATAGATTATTCAGATGACTATCAAGAATCTCCTCTTTTTCATGAGTGGTCATTCTTTTAACATCCTCAAGTACTGCCTGATAGTCTCTTCCTGTGGAACGAAAGAGCAAACCGGCGAGTATTGTTTCATCCGCTTGAGGTGTGTGGGATAGAAGTATACATTTATCGTTTTTTGACTGAGATCCCTCAGCAACATCGGTTCGATATTTTTCCATATCAAAATCAGACGGTTCGATGTAGCGAATGAGAGAAGGTGTAACTTCTTTGACATTCTCATATAAACTGTCTGCAAGATTCTTTGCTTCAGATAGATTAAGTGCATATAAGCGTTTGAGAAGATGTTCGAGGCTCCGTGCGTTAAGCGTCATTCCCATCTGAGTCTGCGTTGCCATGGAAAGTACATATCGCGCATCCTCTTTAGCTCTGCCTTCAAGCTCTTTTTTAGGAAGCGATGATGTCTGTTCAAAGTAATTTTTCAGTTGTTCAAACAGGATACGATACGTTTGGTTTTGTTCTTGGATCATATCGTTGTATTGTGTTACTATGACATTATCGTGTTGTATCTCTTCGGGGATGATATAATCACCATCAAGTGTAACATATCGCTGCGATTTTTCGGTAAAAGAAGCCAGCCTGGTACGTTGTACAAATTCAGTCAGATAGCGGGAAATACCGATGATATCAAAGTTAAACACTGCATGCTCTGCAATGGCACTATGTCCCATTTCAAAGACAATTTTTTTATTTGATCTTCTGGATTTTTCTACATCAAGGATTGCATCCGTTCGAAGATCATCCACCGATTTCTTCGATCTGCTTATTCGAGCATATGCAGCAGAGATCGTCTCTGGAGTGAAATTTCCTTCTTTTGAGGTTAACTGGGTGACATCAATATTATAGCCAGCGAGAATGACCTTCAATTACACTCCGATAATAGAGAGACTGCTGCTTGCTCCGATACGGTTTGCACCAGCAGATATCATTTCCAGGGCTGTTTCCGTGTCCCGAATCCCACCTGACGCTTTCACGCCCATATAATCTCCCACAACGGTACGCATGAGCATAATATCATCGACTGTTGCACCTGATTTGGAAAAGCCGGTTGAAGTCTTAACAAAATCAGCTCCAGCTTTCTTAGCTATCAGGCATGCAATTATTTTATCACGCTCATTAAGCAGGCAGGTTTCAAGAATAACTTTGAGTCTTGCTCCGTTTGCATGGCAGAGTTCAGCGATCTTTTCGATCTCTGTGAGTACGTAATTATAACCTTGCTCCTTTAGTTCGGCAATATTCAGAACCATATCGCATTCTGTGGCACCCTGTTTCAGTGCAAGCTGTGTTTCTTCAAGCTTTGTGTGGGTAAGATTGGCTCCAAGCGGAAATCCAATGACAGAACATACCACTCGTTTATCCATTTCTTTCTTAGCGAGTTTGACATTGTATGGATTGACGCAGACTGATGCAAAATCATAAGTTCGGGCTTCCTGGCATAACCTGATAATTTCAACGCTTGTGGCATCAGGTTTAAGATTGGTATGATCAATATACTCCGCAAGTTCTTCCTGAGATGGCAACTCATCCACCACGGAATAAGAGTTGTTCTTATACCCGCATACTGCACATTGAAGACAAACCTCGTGGGCTCCGTTACATCTGGATCGAGAATTTTCATCCAGAGGCCAGAGTTCGAGTGCAATCGATTTAATATTATTCATCATCTTGTCTCTTATTTTTTTTAGGGGTGATTTTTGCTTGAAATTTTGTTTTTTTCTTCTTTATCTTATCTTCAAGATAATCATCAAAGCTAATTGTCGTGAGAACGCCATTTTCATCTCTTAACTCGATTCTGAGTGTTAAGAAATTGTTCTTTTCAACGGTCATTTTCTTATTGTTAAATTCTATCTCTTCACCGATTTCAGGATACTTCTCTGCTTCTTCTTTGTAAAATTCTTCTTCATATGCAAGGCAGCAGAGCAATTTTCCACATAATCCGCACATCTTTGAGGATGTAACGCTTACATTTTGGTCTTTCGCCATTTGTATGGTAACTCGGTCAAAATTCAAGTTAAGATTTTTACAGCATAATTCTCTTCCACATGGTCCAATTCCGCCAAGCCGCTTGATCTCTTGCCGTTCATTAATTTGACGAAGTTCTATTCTGGTTCGGAAGATACGTGCAAGTACTTTGAGAAAATCTCGAAAATCAACACGTGTTTCAGCCATGAAATAAAACGTCAACTTGTTCCCATCAAACTGGTATTCGACATCAACCAGATCCATTTCAAAGGGCTGATCCTTAAGTGCATTCAAGAATTTTTCTCGGGCATCTGCCTCTTTTTCATGGATGCGGTTCATCTTTTCGATATCATCATCGCTTGCTTCGCGGATGATCTTTCGTATTGTATAATGATCGGGTAGTTCGAGTTTTTCTCTATCTAGAGGATAGTTGCCCACACAACCAAGGTCTGCACCTTTTTCTGCTTCCACGATCACATACTGCCCTTTTCTAACTTCTATGTCATGGGGATTTTCGTAATAACGCTTTTCGTCACATTTGAATTTTACTTCAATAAGTCCATTCATATTTAATCCTATAAAAATATTTTTCGTAAAGGTGCAGATCGTTCAAAGCAACTTTCAAGCAATTTTTTCTCTTCATCAGACAGGATAAGTCCGCGTCTTGATTTGACGATCTCGGCAGTTTGGAGCATCTTTTTAAGATGATATTCACCAATCTTGTTTGCACTTCCAATACTGAATGATGGAATAAAACCGCTGAATAACAACGATGAATACAAATTGCATCCAACACCTACTACAATACCTGTATTAAAAGTTGTGTTGATCCCGGTTTTAGTATGATCCGCAAAAACAGCCCCAAAAAATTGTGATTCTGTACTTATAAACGTTCTTTTAGGATAATAGAATGTTTTTACGTGATCATAATTGTTCTTGAGATCGCTGTTATTTGTATCTGCACCGATATTGACCCACTCGCCGATATATGAGTGTCCGAGAAATCCTTCATGCTGCTTGTTTGAATAACCTTGAATGATCGTCTCCTCTATCTCACCTCCAACCTTACATACTTTCCCTACCGATGTGCCCTCGTAAATCTTTGCCCCTACTTTGACCTTGCTTCCTTTTCCAATATAGACAGGTCCTTTGATCACAGCTTGCGCCATTATGTGCGCATCATTATCCACAAGAATCGGACCTTTTGTGGCATCGAGAACCACTCCGGGCTCAATTGTCACATTTTCGCAAAGAAAAATATCCTCGGCATTGAGAACATGGAACGTACCGTCCTGGATATGGTAGTTAATTTTATTTTTGATACAATTAGCATAGTCCTGCTGGATTTGGTATGCATTCATCGCAACTAATTCACATATATAATCGATTGGGCGTATCTCAGTTTGGATTTTGTTGATATCGGAAAATAATACAGTCAATTGTTCAGTTGAGATGACTTTCTTCTCTTTGATGTCGATCCGGGCAGCTATACATACACCTTCATTAAAAAGACTGGATCCGACTTCAAGCGTACTAATCCCTTTTAATATATTTTCATTAAAAAGCAATCGACCATTAATGAAGAGATATGTTCCTTTTTCAAGCTCGTTTATTGCATAATTGTATCGTTCTTGATAAAGTTCTTTTAATTCCTGGCGGACAATGAAATATTTTTTAGCATCAGGATAGAAATAAGAGATTTTCTGTCTAAGTTTGAGTATCCCGGATTTCAGATCAAAAGAAGCTCTTGTATACGTGAGCGGGAGAAACTGATCCCATGCACTATCTTCAAAGATACAGAGTTTCATGGTCACTCCACAGGGTCATTATTTTTGGATTTCTCGATGAGAGAAAGTGAAATTGTCAGGGGATCTAATTTATTGTCAAACACATTGTTGATGAGTAGTTCAATTTCATTATCTGTAACAATATTATTTTGTATGTGAGAAAGGATTGATTGATGAAGATTATTCATGATCTCATTCTTGATACGTTCACGACGCCGGATGGTCAGCGAACGATTTTTCTTCTGGATTTCTTGATGATCGAGAATAGCGTGATACAATTCCTCAATGCCAATATTTTTAGGGGCGACGATTTTTACAATGGGCTTTTCTGAAGTTTTATTATCTCCGATCTGTTGGAGCATTCGTAACTCCGATTCGATCTTATTACTTCCCTGTCTGTCGCACTTATTAATTACGAATATGTCGCCGATCTCCATAATCCCAGCTTTCATGACTTGTACGCTATCCCCAGAACCGGGTGTTAGAACCAGTAATACCGTATCTGCATATTTTACTATCTCAACTTCGGATTGTCCCACTCCTACAGTTTCAATAATAATATAATCACATCCAAGAACAGATAGTATTGTCACAACATTATTGGTTGCAGGAGCCAGTCCTCCCAGATGACCTCGAGATCCCATACTGCGTATAAAAACATTTTTATCAGTTGCGTGCTTTTGTAATCTAATCCTGTCGCCAAGAATTGCACCTCCGGAGAACGGGCTTGTTGGATCAATGGCGACAACACCAACTTTTTTTCCATCATGTCTGAATTTCTCAATAAGCCGGTCTGTAATCGTGCTTTTCCCAACACCGGGTGCACCTGTAATACCAATGACATAACTTTCTTTTTTATGAGGATATATCTTTGACAGAATCTCCTGTACTTGTTCCTGGTTTTCTATATTGGTTATTAGTTTCGCTGCGGCTCGGAAATTCCCTTTCAGCAAAAGATCAATCTGGTGTTCGATGTTCATGAATGATGATAAAAGTTCTATTCCTGATACTCTTGAAATGAGATGAGAATATTGTCTATATCGTTTTTGAAGTCAAGTGTGTATACGATTTTGAGTAAGTTCTCATCCTTATCGATGGTAGTATAATGACACATGCCTTCAACTGTTTCCAGAATATATCCGAGTAATTGAAGATTGTTTTTATCGATTTTTAAGATCATCTCTTCAGAATGTCCATCAAGTGGTGTTCTGGACGTTATTTCAAAATACATTTATACGACCTCAACTTTTTCATGCAATGCATGAGAAAGCACCTCATCCATTGTCTCAACTGCGATAATATTAAGCCCCTTTTTTATCTGTTGTGGTATTTCGGTCAACTCTCTAAAATTTCTTTTTGGAATGATTATATTTTTGATCTTGGCTCTCTGCGCAGCAACGAGTTTCTCTTCTAATCCACCTATGGGAAGAACATCGCCCATAAGGGTTATTTCTCCTGTCATTGCATGATCCACGCGAACTTTTCTTTTGGACAGCGCTGATATAATCGCTGTGGCTATTGTAATTCCTGCAGAAGGTCCATCTTTGGGAATCGCTCCTTCGGGAACATGGATATGAATATCTTTGCTCTTATAAAAATCTTTTTTAATACCGAATTCAGCATATCGAGCACGGGTATAGCTTAACGCTGCATTTGCACTTTCCTTCATTACATCGCCGAGTTTTCCTGTCAGGACAAGATTTCCCTTACCTTCAAGAACGACTACTTCAACCTGAAGAAGAACACCTCCAACAGATGTCCATGCAAGTCCATTTGCAACACCAACATTATCCTCTTTCTTAACATCCGAATAAAGATACTTCTCGATACCGAGATACTTCTTGATACTGTTCTCAGATATTTTGTATGAATTTTTCTTCTTATCCTTAAGATATTCACGAACGATCTTCCTCAAAACGGATGAGATGTTTCTTTCAAGATTTCGTACACCAGCTTCCCGTGTGTAATTACGGATGATTTTGAGAAATGCATTTTCAGAAAATTCAACTTTAATTTTATTATTAAATCCATGCTTATCAAGTTGCTTTTTTAGGAGAAATCCTTCCGCTATTTTGCATTTTTCAATCTCAGTATAACCGGGTAGGGTAATGATCTCCATCCTATCCTGGAGAGCAGGTGGGATTGAAAACAGATTATTGGCTGTTGTGATAAAGAGTACCTGCGAAAGATCGTATCCGACTTCGAGATAATGGTCGTGGAATTCGAAATTTTGTTCGGGATCAAGTACTTCGAGAAGGGCAGCAGATGGATCACCACGAAAGTCCATGCTCATCTTATCAACTTCATCCAGCATAATAACAGGATTTTTTATCCCGACTCGTTTCATCGCTTGAATGATAATCCCCGGCATTGCACCAATATATGTCTTCCTGTGACCGCGAATTTCAGCTTCATCGCGTACGCCACCGAGAGAAAGACGAACGAATTTTCGGTTGAGGGAACGAGCAATAGACTGACCAAGTGATGTTTTCCCTACTCCGGGAGGTCCAACAAAGCATAGTATCTGCCCTTTGACCTTTTTAACCATCTTCAGCACTGCAAGATATTCAACAATACGTTCTTTTATCTTACTAAGACCATAATGATCTTCGTCCAGGATTCGCTCAGTTTCAGAAAGGTCGAATCGTCCCTTTTTTTGATTGTTCCAGGGTAGATCAGTAAGCCAGTTTAGATAGTTAAGAGAAACAGAATATTCGGGAGATATTGGATTTGTTCTGCGTAATTTACTGAGTTCATATTCAGCCTTTTCAAGTGCTTCTTCGCTGAGTTTCAGCTTTTTTATCTTCTTTTCAAGCTCTTTGACTTCAACATTTTGGTCATCAGAAAAACCAAGTTCTTTTTGGATCGCCTGGAGTTCCTGATTAAGGAAGTATTCTTTCTGGCTTTTTGTAAGTTTACTCCGCACCTCACCAGCTATCTTTTTTCGTATTTTCAATATTTCGAGTTCTTTTGAAATATGCTCGATAAGATCGAAGATCCTCTCCATCAGCTTCGTTTCCAGCAGTTTCTGTTTAATGTCAATATCCAGCTCGATATTGGATGCCATAAAGTCTACTTTATCATCCATTGACTTCAGATTTTCATAAGTGATAAGAACATCATCTGAAAAATTCCTACTTAGATTACCATACTCTTTGAAATCATGTTCCAAGGTTTGCAAAAGGGCAAGATTCTCAGGGGTTTCCCTCAGGATTTCTTTTGGAATAAGATCTAGTTTAGCACTTGTATAGTCATCAGTAAAGTAGAGTTCTTCAATTCGTGCTCTCTGCAGTCCCTCGACAAGAATCCTGATTGTAGCATCGGGCATTTTCAAGATTTGCAATATCTGACATACTACTCCCATCTCGTACATATCATCTTGCTGTGGATCCTGTGTATCTGCTTTTTTTTGCGCAACACAGAAGATTATCTTGTTTTTTCCATAAGCTTCTTCCGTTGCCTTTATCGAGTGCGTTCTACCGATAACAAGCGGAACAATCATTTGAGGAAAAATTACAATATTTCGCGTAGGAATGATTGGTAATATATTGTTCTGTTCTTTGAGAATTTTCTCTGTCATATATACATAAAACCTGAATTTTTACAATAAATAATACCTTTGCACATACATTTGTCAATTAAAAGTATTGATCAGTCGGTCCCACTTTTTCTTGACAGACGATTCTATGGAAAAGGTTTTGATTCCCTGTCGGGATGTAGCGCAGCCCGGTAGCGCGCTTCGTTCGGGACGAAGAAGTCGCCGGTTCAAATCCGGCCATCCCGACCATTATTTTACCAGTGAATGTTATATTACTATTCTTTTTTATGAGACTTCACATACGACGCAATGAGGAAGAATATTCCAAATAGAATAAAGGGATTTGCAGCAAGAAAATAGTTTTCATGCTGCAAAAGAATATTACTATGTGGAAAAAAGATCTTGTCGACAACACCAAGAATTAATAATATAGCCGCAACAATAGCACTGAGTTTTGCGAGGATCTTGTACATATAAGGTACTCCATTTTTTATATGTGTGCTATTAAACCGAGCAAAGCACCATTATTTCTTTTTATGACGATTCTTTTTTAGTCTCTTTTTACGTTTGTGTTTATTGATTTTAGCTTTTTTTCTTTTTTTCCCGCAGGGCATTTCAACTCCGAAAAGATTAATTGTTCTTCATTACCTCATCAATAAAGAATTTTGAAAACTTAAAGGTGGGGACAACTCGCTCTGGAAGGTGAACAAGATCCTTGGTATTAGGATTACGTGCGATACGCGATTTGCGAACCTTATTTTTGAAGGTTCCAAATCCTCTAAGTTCAATGTGCTCTCCATTGATCATACTAACTTTAATATTATCCAAGAGTGCATCAACTATAATTTTCGTATCTTTTAAGATTATTCCAGTTTCCTGGGAAATTGCCTGAATTAAATCAGCCTTGGTCATGGTGCCTCCATGGATGGATTTTTTTCTGTAATTAGCGACTAATTTGTGCATTACAAATCTTGTGTCAAATTTTATATGAAAAAATAATTATCAATGTAAATAAATTGACAAAAATTATTATATTTTTTTTGTGTTTTCATGAATTCGAGGGACAGATGAAAGAATATATTGCGGAAAATTTTCTTTACCATATCTGGGATGAACAGCATCTCAAAGATTCAATCAATACAGAATCAGGTGAGAAGTTAAAAATATTGTTCCAAGGAAAATGGAATACTGATGCGGGACCTGATTTTGTGAATAGCATCATACTTTTAAACGACACTAAACTACAGGGAGATATTGAAATACACAGACATGAGTATGACTGGAAAGCTCATAATCATCATGAAGATAGCAGATACAATAATGTTATTCTCCACGTAGTGTTTTCCAATGACCAGAATGCAATCTCTACAATCTCTGAAAATGGAACTCATATTCCAATTTTCGAACTCCAGCACAATCTCGATCAACAGATCGAAAAACTCTGGAAACGATACGGACATAAGCCCTTCGATACTTCTCAGCAAAAAACAATCGAATGCTTGCTTATAAATAAAATTGAAGATCCAAACGAACTGCATGATATTTTGACTGCATTTGGAAAAGATCGTTTTCAAAAGAAATGCAAACGGTTCTCTGCAGAACTCTACAATTCAGATTTCAACCAGATCCTATTTGAGGGTATTCTCGAAGCGCTTGGATACGGTAAGAACAAGATGCCTTTCTTGAAACTTGCAAAGCTTCTCCCCTACCAGAAATTGAAATCCTTCATGCATGAAATTCACGACTTACAAGATGTCTTTAGCATACTTGTTTATACTTCCGGACTGAATTTGAACAAGTACAATTTTAATTATATCAATGAAGATCTTATCAAGAGATACAAAAAAGTTTGCTCGCTTCTGAAAAGCAGCTCTTTCACGCAACTCCAAGAGAATGATTGGAATTTCTTCAGATGCCGACCACAAAATCATCCGATCAACCGGCTCTTGCAGATAGCTCCTTTCCTATTTGAAACACTCAAACAGGGCACACTCATAAATCCTATTATTGCTCTTTTCAGTTATGGAGATGGGCAAACTGTCGATGCCCGGCAGGTTGAACAAGATTTCATCAAATTAATCAATAAAGATGAACATACATCAATTGGAAATGGACGAAGCAGAGATATCTTTGCAAACATAATCCTGCCTATTTCTTTTGTGTATGCACAAACATTGACTTACGACAAACTTATGAACGTTATCTCACACGTATACTGCATGTTACCAAAACTCTCAGAGCATTATATTACAAGCTATATTTCGACGCTTTTGCAAAAAGGTATCAACTTCAAGATCAACCTTTTAATGCAGCAGGGCATGATCCAGCTCTACTATCAATTCTGTTCAAAACATGAATGTGATAATTGTATTGCAAACCTTCAATAATATTGCATTAACCGAATCCAAATTAACAACGATCATTCCACGAATTATTTGACAACCTTTTCTCCCAAAATCCCAGTGTAATTTATTACGTATGGCTACCCCTATTGTTGCAATTGTTGGACGTCCAAATGTGGGCAAATCAACCATTTTTAACCGGATGGTGAAGAGGAAACTTGCGATTGTTGATGAGCAGGCAGGCGTAACACGTGACCGAAAATACTATCATACAGAATGGAATGGTTACCCCTTTATTGTTGTTGATACCGGAGGTATTGTTCCCCGCACAAAAGATACGATAACAAAATCAATAAAAGCTCAAGCTGAACTGGCTATAGAAGAAGCAGATCTGATCGTTTTCGTAGCTGATGGTACGACCGGAATCGCTGACTACGATCAGCAAATCGCAAAAATGCTGTTCCCTGTTCAGGATAAAGTGATCTTCACTGTGAATAAGGTAGATAATGACAAACGGGAGATGGAACTCTATGAGTTCATGAATCTTGGATTTGGCGAACCAATCGGCATCTCTGCGATCAATGGAAGAAATTTCATCGAATTGCTTGACCAAATCGTTAACAAACTCCCCTCTATAAGTGGAGCTGATCAAGATCAAAATGCTGATACAATAAAAATAGCAGTTGTGGGTAAACCGAATGTCGGAAAGTCATCATTAGTAAATAAGATCATTGGACAGAATGCTGTTATTGTCACTGATATCCCTGGTACAACCCGTGACTCTGTGCATCTGCACTTCGCGTTCAAAGACCAGGATATGACGATCATAGACACTGCTGGATTACGGAAAAAAAGCAAAGTGAATTTCGGTATCGAATATTTCAGTAATCTCAGGAGCCTGAGAAGCATTGAGGATTCGGATATCGTACTTGTTCTGCTTGATGCACAAGAAGAAGTATCGGTACAGGACAAGCGGATCATTGAGTATGCTCAATCTCAGCTTAAAGCAATCATTCTTGTCGTAAATAAATGGGATGTCATAGAAAAAGATCATAAAACTGCGAAAGAATACGAGGATGAGATAAAATATACTCTTAATTTTGTCGATTATGCTCCGTTGATCTTTATCTCTGCAAAAACCGGTCAGCGTGTCAACAAGTTATTGGATCTCATACTCTACGTGAATCAACAAAGAAACAAACGAATCTCTACTCACGAGATGAATGAGTTCCTGACAAGAATTACCAGCCAGAATCCTCCAAAACATCCATCTCATAAGCGCATCAAATTCTATTATGCATCTCAGGTTGAGACCGATCCCCCTTTGTTCCTCTTTGTTGTTAATAATCGAACACTCGTTACAGAAAACTATAAACGGTACATACATAACCAACTCAGGACAGCATTTTGTTTTGATGGAATAACAATAAAATTAAAATTTAAGGATAAAACGTGATCCTCATCATATCTCTTCTCATCGCTTATTTCCTCGGAGCAATCCCGAGTGGCTTCATTCTCGGTAAGCTGTTGAAAAAAATCGACATCCGGGAACATGGAAGCAAAAATATCGGCGCAACAAATGTACTTCGTACCCTCGGTGTGATCCCGGGTATTGTTTCTCTTATCTTCGATTTCTTCAAAGGTTTTTTTGCCGTAGAGATCGGAAGGATATTACTCTCTCAATCGTGCGAACATACAATATTTGGATTTAACCCGTGTCTTGATTATACAAATCCGCAAACCTATCAGATCGTCATCGTAGCAATAGGATTAGCTGCAATTATCGGGCACATTTACCCTGTTTTCCTCAAATTCCGAGGTGGAAAAGGTATGGCAACAGGCGCAGGTGTGTATATGAACCTTCTACCGATCCCATCTCTTATTGCAGTTGGCGTGTTTCTTATGGTAGCAGCGCTTTTTAGATATGTTTCTCTTGCCTCTCTTACAGCGACCCTATCGTTCATCATTGTGGAGGTTGTCCGGAACATACCGGATTTCAATGAAATTCCTTTACTCATTTTAACAATATGTACAGCTATATTGATCATATATCGTCATAAAGAAAACATTTCCCGTCTTCGAAACGGCAAAGAATCAAAAATATCTTTTAGAAAGAAAATAGAATAGCACATGTGCGGAATCATAGGCGTTTATAAAAAGGATACGAAAAGCAGTAACGCATCCCAACTTGCTGTTCTCGGGCTATTCGCTGAGCAACACCGCGGACAGGAAAGTTGTGGAATTGCTTACCATAACGGCTTTAAGATACAACTCATGAAGAAGATGGGACTTGTAAAAGAAGTATTCAACGATGTAACACTGAAGTCAATGAATTCACATATAGCATTGGGACATGTCCGATACCCTACAAAGGGATCATCAAATATCGGCAATGCTCAACCTCACATCTTGCGGAATCTTTCAGGTCCAAAATTCGCACTCGCAAGCAACGGCGACATAGTCAATTACAAAACTCTCCGTTCTCAACTTGAATCAAAGGATGTTTATTTCGAATCTGATAATGATGGTGAACTTATTCTCAAATATATTGCGTATTATCATGAGCGGGAAGGATTATCAGTTGTTGATTCTATCACAAGGGTGATGGAAAATTTCGAGGGTTCCTATTCAACAATTTTGATGGTTAAAGATGAACTCTACGCTTTTCGCGATCCCTTTGGGAATAGACCCCTTATTCTTGGGGAGTTAGATGACAAAACATTTGTTCTCGCTTCAGAATCCTGTTGCCTGGATATTATCGGTATGAACTTTGTAAAGGAAGTTTCTCCCGCTGAGATAATTCATATCGATAAAAAAGGATTGCAATCGATCAAGCAAGATCCGCACCAGTTCCGAAGCAACGAACATGAAGCACATTGTGTATTCGAACTGATCTATTTTTCCCGTCCGGATAGCATTGTATATGATCATACAGTATATTCTTTTCGAGAACACATTGGAGAAAAACTTGCAGAGAAGGAAGATATCATAACCGATGTCGTGATGCCTGTGCCCGACTCCAGTAACTTTATTGCTCTGGGATATGCAAAAAAACTGGGCATGGATTTCAACTTTGGTCTGATTCGAAATCACTATGTAGGACGGACATTTATTGCACCGGAACAGACGATCCGTGATGAGAATGTTAGTCAAAAATTCAATCCCCTGCCAGGATTTCTTAAAGGAAAAAAAGTAACCTTGATCGACGATTCAATTGTGCGCGGTACAACGTTGAAAAAAATCGTTTCAATGGTTCGAAAGCACGGTGCAAAAGAAGTGCATGTCCGTATTGGTTCGCCCATGGTTAAATATCCTTGCTATTATGGCATCGATACTCCGACCTACGAAGAACTGATCGCTAATCAGAAGTCGGTTGATGATATTGCAAAATATCTCCATGCAGACTCGCTCAGATATCTGACAGTAGCTGAATTGCAAGGCTTGGTGAAGGACAGGAAAAATTTCTGCTTTGCCTGTTTCGATGGGGACTACCCCATCAGCTTAAAGAATAAATAGTGACAAAAATATCTGTTCATGAAATATTCACATATTAGAATTTACGTGTTTTTTTGCGGTCATTGTTTCTAAGGAGTACTATGCAAATAGATGGACGAAAACTTACGGATATATTGAAAAAAATACGTTCAAAAAAGATACTCGTTATCGGCGATCTTATGCTCGACCATTACATCATAGGAGATGTTGATCGGATTTCACCTGAAGCACCGGTTCAAGTGGTCAAAGTAGAAAAAGAAAAGTTCGGACCGGGCGGTGCTGCAAATGTGGCTCAAAACATCAAAGCACTGGGAGCAATTCCTATAATTTTAGGTACTGTTGGTGATGACGAAAGCGGAAAGAGATTAAGGAAAATCTTCCAGAAAAATGGCATCTCAGATGATGGTATCATCATGCGCAAAGGTCATCCTACTACACAAAAAACACGTGTAATCGCTCGAAACCAGCAGCTTGTTCGTATCGATTTTGAAAAGGATGATGAGATCGACGGCTCTGTATTTGAGCAGATAAAGACATTCGCAGAAAAGACTGTCCCAAAGGTCGATGGCATCATTATGCAGGATTACAATAAAGGATTACTCACAAAGGAACTCATTCATCTTTTTACTTCTCTCGCACAGAAGCATGATACATTTGTCGGAGTTGATCCCAAGGCAAAAAATTTCTTCGATTATAAAAATGTTACACTTTTCAAACCTAATAGAAATGAAGCTGAAAAGAATCTCCAGATCTCCATAAGATCAAACGAAGATCTGAAACATGCAGCTCAAGAGCTTATGGATCGACTGAATTGCTCGTATATTGTTATAACTCTCGGCTCCAAGGGGATGTTCATTTATGATGACAAAAAGCACGACTGGCAGATACCGACCTTTTCTCAAGAAGTCTATGATGTATCCGGTGCCGGTGATACAGTGATCAGCACACTCATGCTTGCAATAAGCGCGGGGTGCGACGTCAAAACCGCATCCATCATCGCAAACCATGCAGCTGGTGTTGTGTGTGGAAAAGTTGGAGCAGCAACTGCATCTCCCGAAGAAATCATTCACTCATTCAAAGAATGGAATGCATCATGATCGCAACAAGAGAAGAAATAGCAGATATTGCACAAAATTTACATCTATCAGATAAAAAGATCGTTTTTACCAATGGATGTTTCGACCTCATTCACAGAGGTCATATTGAATATCTGAAGCTCGCAAAAGAATGCGGTGACATACTCATTGTTGGGCTCAATAGTGATGATTCGGTTAGAAGACTAAAAGGTGTTGACCGTCCCATTAATTATGAGCAGGATCGAGCTGTCGTTCTTGATAATCTCAAATCGGTCGATTATGTTTGTATTTTTGATGAGGACACACCGTACGAACTCATTAGCATTATCAAACCTGATGTACTTGTGAAAGGTGGAGATTGGGCTATTGATGATATTGTCGGAAGTGATATTGTGCTTGATCGTGGTGGTGAAGTAAAAAGTCTCCAATTTGTTGAAGGTAAATCAACAACTGATATAATCGAGAAGATAAAAAATCTATAATACATAAACAATGTCATCCTGAGGTTGCCAGTCACGGCGTAATCCCGATCTATCGAGATGAAGTCGGATCGAAGGATGACGAAATCTCAATAAACGATTTAATGAGTATGCATACATATAAAAATTGTTCTCTATGTCCTCGGGAATGCAACATTGACCGAACGAATGGACAACTTGGGTATTGTGGCGAATCAGATCAGCTTCGTATCTCAAGTATCGGAGCCCATTTTGGTGAGGAACCCCCTATCTCAGGAACAAATGGATCAGGAACAGTTTTTTTTACCGGATGTTCCCTGAAGTGCTGCTACTGCCAGAATTATCAGATCTCATTTGATGGACTTGGTGATTACTATACGTCTGATCAGGTTGTTGAAGAAATCCTTAAACTGGTGGGATCATATAATATCCACAATGTAAATTTTGTTACTCCTGATCACTTTTTACCCCACACGATTGAAATCGTTCAGTTATTGAGAAAAAAAGAGATCAATCTTCCCATACTTTACAACATGTCAGGATATCAGAAGCTTGAATCGGTGAAAGCGCTGGAAGACTACGCAGACATTTTCATGCCTGATTACAAGTATGCAAACAGAGAACTGGCAAAGCAGCTATCCCATGCAGATGATTATCCAGATAAAGCAATTAAGTCTTTGATCGAAATGGTTAACCAAAAGGGTTTCCTTAATTCTTTTACTGAGAAAAAACGTATTGCGACAAAAGGAGTACTTGTCCGACATCTGATACTACCTGATCAAGTTCAGAATTCCAAGGATGTACTCACCACTCTCTTTCTAGAATTTGGAAAAGAAATTCCCATAAGTTTGATGTCGCAGTATTATCCTCCCGCTCGTTTGCAGAGAAATGATGATTCTGATCTGAGATACCTTTTAAGAAGGATCACCTTACAGGAGTTTGGGGAAGTTTATGAACATACGTTCAGTCTTGGATTTACTAATATGCTGGTGCAGTATCCCCACGATTTTGTTGTAGAGGGAGACAAAACAGATTTTGTTCCAGACTTTAGGAAAGAAAAACCGTTTAAGGGAAATAGATAACTTTTAAAAAACCATATAACCACAGAGCACACTGAGAACACAGAGATTATCAGTAATATTCTAACATTGTTTATTGTTCATTATTTTGATAGGAGCAATTTTGGATAAGTTTACTATTTGCTTTGCCGCGACTTTTAAGTCGTGGAAACAAATGGATCAAAAATAAATAGGACTTTAGTCCTTATATTTGGATTAAAACCCTAATTCTTTTCTTTCTTACACCACGAGCTGAAGCTCGTGGCTATTCAATCTTAATTCCGCATAAAAACTCAATCCTTAAAACACCCTCTTTGTTATCCTGGTCCCGATTAATCGGTAGAAGGATCTCCATGATTGATAATTTATCCTATCTGCGAGAGCTTCGACCAGTCTTCAATTCGTTTCGCCTTGACAAGCAGGCTCAGGGTGACAATGTTTGTTTTATGTGAGGATATTCCTTCTCCTTGATAGGAGAAGGTCAGGATGAGGTAGATAAGATCGATTTTGTTCCAGACTTCAGGAAAGACAAACCGTTTAAGGGAAATACATAGAAATTCTCATTCACCAGATAGTGCTGTCTTCATTTTGCTTTGCCGCGACTTTTAAGTCGTGGTTCAATAAAACAACCTCTCCCTTTTATTCCCTCTCCTTTGAAGGAGAGGGTTAGGGTGAGGATATCATCCGCTATTATTACCTTTCAGTCTTCTCCGCCGGCTGACGGATACGACTCGACAAGACAGCGTGATAAAAAAAGGGCTGGTCGTAACCAGCCCTTACATAATATATGTGATAATATTGTTTATCTCATTAATATCATACGCTTAGTTGCGTAATCTTTACCATTTACCTTAACAGCATATAGATACACTCCATTTGAAAGTATCTTACCTGCATCATCTTTTCCATTCCATTCGAATTCAACAATCTCATCTGCAGTCACCGCTGTTGTACTATAGGTTTTGACCAGTTCACCTTTTACATTGTAAATAGATAAATCGACCATACCTGATTGTGTGAGTGCAAAAGATATTCTGGTACTTTGTGAGAAGGGGCTTGGATCTGCTGAGACATTATATGCTGTAGGTGGAACAACTTGCTGTCCGGGATCATTGGGGTCAGGAATAGTAACATGGGCAACCATGTTATAATGATGAACTGTGCCGCCGTAATCCACACTTTCAAGCCAATAATAATATGTTTGCTCAGTTTGAAGTTCACCAATATCTGTATAGATATAATCCTGCTGTTGTGTGGTTGTACCATGTCCTTCGATCATACCGGTGATCTTATCAGCAGAAGTGAAGTCTTCGGTTATATTTCTGTAAATAAACCAGCCAATATTATCATACTCAGACTTTGTTGACCAGTAAAGGGTTGGTTTGCTATTAATGTATTGGGCAGTGAAAGTTGAAAGGGTGACTGGTAGAGTGTGACCATTTTCTGCACCAGGTGTACCCGTACTAGATACTGCAGTCCATGAATCTAATGTATTTCCAGCTGATGTTGAAGTTCTTTCATAATCCTTAGAATCATCCCATATAAAGGGAGTACCATCGTCACCATTATCATTAAACTCATCAAGTACTTCAGCTTTTGAGGTTGTTAAATATATATCTACACCATCATCACCACCATTAAAATAAAATGAACCTCCTGCGGCAAAATCAGCATCAAAGCTGTATTCAGAATTAAATCCAGTATTATTTTGTGTTAAAACCATATAACCACCTGCTTCAATATAACCCGATAAATCGTATGTACCTGAAACAGGGCCAGGATTCGAATTGTAATATCTTGCTTGTATATTATTAAGACTTATTGTACTGGATGTATTATTATAGATTTCCATAAAACCGTTATCATTACTTGCATTACCATCTGCGTCATCACCAACTATTTCAGAAATTATCAGATCACCTATTGATGGTTCAACAGGTGTAGTTCCTGTTACAGCTCCACTACAACTAACTGTTTTACTTGTAGCACCTGAAGAGGTCGCAGAAATATTTTCATTATTATAGCTATTTACACTTAATCCAGCTTTTAATCTGACATAAATAGTCGTTGAGTTAACTGTTCCACCAGATTGAGTTAAAGTTATTGGATTTGTAGCAACAAAGGAACCACCAGTTCCCGTAGAAATTTGATAATTTGTTGGGGAAGTAATAGAAATATCTGCTGATAGGTCTGATCCCTCAGCTGTGAATGATTGCTCTGAAGAAGGACCATTTCCAAAAACATACGTAAAGTTGTTTAAAGATGTAGTACTAAGAGTAATTGTTGGGGTTGCAGCTCCAATCCATTGAGCTGGATCAAAGTCATCAGGTGCATCTTGTGGACCATCTCCCCCCCCACTATCATTATCAATATTCCATTCATTAACATCCCAAGTTGTATTTCCAGTTGTAACTGTTCCTTTTCTCTCAGCACGTCCATCCTCAAATTCATGAGTTGTACCTGTGCCGTCTTCGCCGGGAACACCAAATTGATCAACTAGAGTTCCACTGCCGTTATACAATTCCAAATTGTCATCACCATTACTACCTGCAACATTATCATATGCCCCATCAAATTGATTAGCACTGACACCATAAACTGAAAGGAAGTGGCCATCATTTGTTCCTGTTGCAATAATATAGAAGCCTCCAGCTGGTATTGTACCAGTTAAATTTAAAGTTTGACTTACAGAAGCAGAAGCATTGGTATATTTATCAATTCTCCAGCTGCTTCCCTCGGAAAAATCCACTGATGACACACCCGAATTGTACAATTCTATGTAACGAGCAGTAGCATCATTGTTTGGATCCGCTAACTCTGTAATAAAAACATCTCCATATACTAAGTTAACGCTAAAAAATAATACAACAACTATCAATCCAACTTTCTTCATCTTTCTCCTTCCCAGCTGAACAATTTACTTAATCGTTCCAACCAGTTCGATATTTTTTTAATTTTTCCTTATATTCATCATTATGCAAACTTAAAATTGAGACTGCAAGGTAGGCAGCATTTTTTGCACCGGAATTACCAATACCAACACCGGCAACAGGAATACCAGTGGGCATCTGAACTATCGAGTAGAGCGAATCAATACCATTCAATGCGGAGCCGGGAAGGGGAACACCAATTACGGGAATCGTTGTCATTGCAGCAATAATGCCAGGAAGAGCAGCAGCCATACCAGCAAGCGCAATTATTACCTGTATTCCAACCTTTTCTGAATCTTTGGCAAGTTTTTCAGTTCTTTCTGGATTTCTGTGTGCGGAAGAGATATGCATATCGTAGGGCACACCAAAATCTTCGAGTACCTGCTGCGTCTGCTCTACGTACTGCATATCAGACTTACTACCTGCAATAATTCTTACGAGTATTTTTTTATCCATATTTTATTCATTCTACAATAAGAATGTTAAGTACTTATAAAAAATACAAAAATTTATGTAAAGTTTTTATTGTAAAAAAATGATCTTTCCATCTGAGATGTCTTTATCATTGAGGATCAATGAGTAAAAATACATCCCATTCTTCACAGGTTTTCCTTTTCCATCTTTCCCATCCCAAATATACATAACCTTTTCATCAGTACTCAAGAATCTATTATCAAAACGTTTGACCAACTCACCTTTTACATTAAATATCTCGAGCACAACATATCCTGTTTCTTTTGAATTGAAAGAGATCTGGGTTACATCAGAGAATGGGTTTGGATAAGCATTCGTTGTATAAATGTTGGGGATTGGAATAGAATTATTGGGGTCAGGATCTTGTGGAATGAAAAGCTGAGCAATTCGGTCATAATGATGGATCGTCCCACCATAATCGATGCTTTCCAGCCAATAGTAGTATGTTTCTCCCATTGAGATGTCTGTTTCATCATTATAAATGTATGCTTGAGTTTGTGTTGTGGTGCCGTATCCCGAGATCAGCTCGGATATACACTGTGCAGATGTAAAATTATTTTCATTATTCCTATAAACCAGCCATCCGGCATTATCGGTTTCCGATTGGGTGGACCAGTAAAGAGTTGGTTTATTGTCCAGATACTGAGCAGTAAAGGAACTGAGTTCGACCGGAAGGGTAAAATCTCCAAAGCTGGTAAGATCGTAACCTGTTGTGTTATTTCCAATCCAGTTCGATGCATTACTCACTGTTGAGAGACATGCTGCTCTTGAACTAAAATCTGTTGCTCCATTATACTTCACATTATCATATTCCTGAACCGCGCAAGCAGTTGTGCCGTTAGTTAAACCTGCTGGTAATGCGGAAGTATTCGAGGATGATGCATCCGCTTGCCAAACAGCGTTACCTTCAATGTTTAGACCATATACAAAAAGCGGGGTGTCAGAATCACCCTGAAATATTAAAAGTTGATCTCCTGAAGTCGAAAATTCGAAATTTCCTGTTTTATCTATGAAATCACCAGAAGATTCATTCTCTGAATAATTAATAATTGTAAGTGCTGGTAAATCTTCAGGAAATATATATTTCATCCAACCTTCGTATTCATAAAATGATCCGGTACTTTTCCAGCCATTATCTGAAAATGTAATTTGAGTTCCATTTAGGATATCAACCGTTGTGAGGAAAGTAAAATCATCCGGATCAGAGGTATTCATACCAAGTAATACAATATCACCTTGTTCTAAAACCTGGTACTTCCTATGATACCCATCCTCAATTGTATTATCATTGAGATCCTTTACATTGTTCACAGTTAGGTTATAGGTAACACCTCTTGAAAGAGCTGGAACAGTCAGTTCTACAATCGAGTTATTGCTTGCAACACCTCTTGTAGCTCCTGACGGATTACCGATTCCGTTATCAATCGAGTAATTGGTCGTTGTTTCCGATGTCGTTTCATCCACGGATTCCGAGAAGTGAACATATAGTATCGTTGATGATTGCACAAAAATATTCGTTATTATAGGAGGAGTAATATCCGTTGGAGTGTTTCCCCAAATTGATTCTACATATGTTGGATGATCGATAAAAGGATTTCTATTTCCCTGGTAGTCATAGATATCATCGTTCCTGTTCTGTTCAAGAGTACTAACCCCATCAGCATTATTCCATGAAATAAGAGTACTCAACATGTCCACCCCTCCTTGTGTGAGGTCCATTTCGTATCGTACGGAAAAATACAGCAATGCTCGTGCTGCATCACCCTTATGTTCATCGTCAGGCTCGAAAACCGTATCACCCAAGGTGTTTGTACCTAAATAACTATAATAATCTCCTGCAGAGTTATATGTATGCGTTATCGTATTAACATTATCCATAGGATAATTACTTCGGGAAGAATTCACACCTTCTTCAACAGGGAATAAATGATGAATGTCTGCTTTTGCAATTGCTTGTTCTGGAATGCCCTGAAACCAACTCTGACAGAATGTATGCTCGCAATTTATACCACTCGGTGCACTATATGTCCCTTCCGTATGAGCCACAGCATAGCCAGTATAAACACATGTAACAGTATTACCATGATTATCAAAATATGCGTACATTTGCCCACGAGCGCCCGTTGATGAAGCATCATAGTTTGTATTTGTATTATTATCTATGATATCATGCAGCGCGTTTTTAAGATCTGTTCCGGACAAACCCGAAGCAGAATCGTAGTATCCTGCAGGAATTTCTGCGAATAGCGAGATTTGTATTATGATGCTGATAAGTATCAGCGATATGCCCAATTTCATACAGGATGAATGTTCGAAATGGAACGATTTATCTGTCAATTTTCTAGAGAATAAAATGAAAATAATATTTTGACATAATACCCATATGACCTACATTTTAGCTAAAATTAGCACTCAAATAATTAAAGTGCTAAAATTTGTTAATAAATCATGGAAAATAATATATCTAATAATGAATCATCCTTAAGTCAAAGGCAGAAAAAACTGCTTCGGGCCATTATTCTTGAATATCTCAGGAATGCTCAGGCAGTTGGTTCCAAGATACTTTCGGAATGTTATGATTTCGATCTCAGTTCTGCTACGATCCGAAATGAGATGGCAGTGCTGGCTCAAATGGGATTCATCGAGCAACCTCATACATCTGCCGGTAGGATGCCAACAGAAAAAGGGTATAAATTTTATATTAATGATATCATTGATTTTGATAATAATATCCCGGAACAAAAGATAAAGCTGATGCAGCAACTTCTCTCGGAAAATTATCAAAATCTCGATAGGATGCTTGGTGCACTCCATCGATTCCTTGCAAAAACATCAGGTCAACTCAGTATCATAGCTGAACCGGATTATTCGCTTGGGATTCTTCGATCTATACAGATCTTTAAGATCGAAGGAAAAAAACTGCTCATTGTCGTAAATTTTGAAGGTGGTATCGAAAAGACGTTCACCTTGCAGGACACGTATTCCCTTTCAGATGCTCAGATCAATGCTCTTACCCGTTATGTCAATACAAGAATTGCTGAAAAGCCAATCCATAAAATTGATAAGATCAGCTTGAATGACCTGAATCTTGATCCCCATAAAAAAGCGTTTCTCTTTGATATTCTCTTTGAGATTAAAAAGATCATCCAGCAAGTGAAGCAATACAATATCAGGTTCGAAGGTGAAGTGGGATTTTTAAATCAACCTGAATTCAACTCACAAGAGAAGATCGTACAACTACTCAAGATAATCGAAAGAAAAAGAGATTTCCTCGATATCTTCCAGCAGTATGGTTCGGAGGATTATACGATCCTTATGGGTGATGAGATCAAAGGTGAAGAGTTCAAAGACCTCGTACTCATCTTCGGCAAATATCAGGTAATGGATCTTCCGGGATTTATTGGAATACTCGGCACCAAACGTATGGATTACCGTGAGAACATTCCAATGATCTGCTTTGCTTCACGCATGATAACCGAGATGACCACACGTGGTACTGTCATGCCATGCCATGCGGTTTAAGGAAAGTTAATGAATCATAAAAAGATTTTGTATAAAGGGATCTCATCCCAGAGAAGAAAATTGATTCATACTTGCCTTTCGTGTATTTCGCTTGCTGCGGCGTATTGAAAAGAAGCCGAGTGGTAAAAATAAATAATAATCAGGAGATATAAATGCCCAAAAAGAAACAAGATAATGATATAGAAATGGAACAGGACATGAAACAAGAACAGGTACAGGATACGATCGATATCTTACAAGAAGAGATCGAGACTTTGAAAGAAGAAGTGACATCCTACAAAGATAGATGGTTGAGAAGCGCTGCTGAATTTGAAAACTTCCGCCGCCGTAACGAAAAAGACCGCATCGATTGGATAAAGAACGCCAATAAGGAACTCATCACTGAACTCATCAATGTCTATGAGCATCTCGAAATGGCCATGAAATCTGCAGATACCGATAAAGTACCAGAAAATTTTCAGAAAGGCATCATTATGGTTCATGATCAACTGAAAGACCTTCTTGAAAAATACGGACTCAAACGAATCGAGGCTGTGGGTGTCGAATTTGATCCTCAATATCACCAGGCGATCATCTGTACTCCAAAAGAAGGCTTCGATGATAATATTATTTTCGATTGTATTCAAAGCGGATATACATTGAACGACAAAGTGCTGCGACCTGCCAGAGTGGCTGTTGCAAAAGCTCCTGAAGAGTATTCTGATGAAGATCAGGAATATTTCGAAGACAAGGTCGATGATGATTCGATCAAAATAAATGCAAAAAAGAAGAAAAATAATAATGAAGAAAATTAGATTTTTAAATAAAAAATTCAAGGAGAATAACCATGAGTAAAATAATAGGAATAGACTTAGGAACGACCAACAGTTGTGTGGCTGTTATGGAAGGTGGAAAACCTACCGTAATTCCAAACTCAGAAGGTGGAAGAACAACACCCTCGGTGGTTGGTTTTACAAAAGACGGTGAAATACTAGTTGGTCAGTTAGCAAAACATCAATTAGTAACCAATCCCCAGAATACGGTTTACTCGGTAAAACGTTTCATGGGTAGAAAAGTAAATGAGGTAAAGCAGGAAGAATCTGAAGTAAGCTTCAAGATCAAGGGTGACAGCAAAGGTGAAGTTGTCATAGAGATACCGAACCAGAAAAAAGATTTCACCCCTCAGGAAATCTCTGCATTTATCCTAAAAAAAATGAAAGAGACTGCTGAGGAATATCTCGGTACGAAAGTCGATAAAGCAGTCATAACTGTCCCGGCATACTTTAATGATGCTCAAAGACAGGCAACCAAAGATGCCGGCAAGATCGCTGGTTTGGAAGTTGATCGTATCATCAACGAGCCTACTGCTGCAGCACTTGCATACGGTCTTGAAAAGAAAAAAGATGAAAAAATCGCAGTATATGACTTTGGTGGCGGTACCTTTGATATTTCCATATTGGAAATTGGTGAAGGCGTTGTCGAAGTGCTTTCAACAAATGGAGACACTCACCTCGGTGGAGATGACTTTGATAAGAAGATCATCGACTGGATTGTAAGCGAATTTAAGAAAAGCGACGGTATCGACATTTCTAAAGATCCTATGGCAATGCAGCGAATTCGTGAAGCTTCAGAAAAAGCAAAGATCGAACTAAGTGGAACTCAATCCACAAACATCAATCTGCCGTATATAACTGCAGACAGCAGCGGTCCGAAACACCTTTCTTTGAACCTGTCCCGTTCTGAATTCAACAGAATGATAGACGACCTTATCGAGAGAAGTATCACACCTTGTAAATCAGCCATGAAAGATTCAAAACTCGATGTATCAGAGATCGATGAGGTTATCCTCGTAGGTGGTTCCACCCGAGTTCCCGCAGTTCAGGAAGCAGTGAAGAATTTCTTTAAGAAAGAGCCGAATAAGAGCGTGAATCCTGATGAAGTTGTTGCTATTGGTGCTTCTATACAGGGTGGTATCCTTTCCGGTGATGAAGACCTGAAAGACATCCTTCTTCTGGATGTGACTCCTCTCTCTCTTGGAATCGAAACCCTTGGCGGTGTGATGACAAAACTTATCGAAAGGAATACGACCATTCCAGTTAAGAAGAGCCAGATATTCTCAACTGCAGCAGATAACCAGACAGCAGTATCAATTAATGTATTACAGGGTGAACGTGAGATGGCAGCTCAGAACAGAACGCTTGGTCGTTTTGATCTTGTTGGGATCCCACCAGCACCACGCGGAATGCCGCAAATCGAAGTTACTTTCGACATCGACGCAAACGGTATTCTTCATGTTTCTGCAGTTGATAAGGGCACTGGTAAGAAGCAGCAGATCAAGATCGATAAAGCTGGCGCGCTTTCTGAAGACGAGATCGATAAAATGGTCAAAGAAGCTGAGGAACACGCCCAGGAAGACCAGAAATTCAAAGAGTTGGTCGAACTTCGAAATCATCTCGATACCATGATCTTCAGCACCGAAAAATCACTAAAAGAATACGGTGATAAGCTGAAAGACAACGAAAAGACGGAGATCGAAGAAGCGATCAAAGCTGCAAAAGAAAAACTTGATTCGCAGGATGTTGAAGTGCTTAAGAAAGCAAAAGCTGACTTCGAACAGAAAGCTCAAAAACTTGGTGAAATCGTCTACCAGGAAACCATGAATCAACAGAAACAACAGCAGCAACAGGAAGAACCTGGCGGTCAAGATCAGACTCAGCAACAGGAATCTCAAACACAGCAGGAATCAACTGATAATGAAGCTGTCGATGCAGATTTCGAAGTTGTTGATGACGAAGAAAATAAATAAGATAACATAAACTCAAAGCACGGGGATTGCCAAGGCGCAGTTCCCGTGCCTATCAATAAAGAAGGTTAAGACAGGATATGGCTAAAAGAGATTACTACGAAATACTCGGTGTTGGAAAAGAAGCTTCTCCAAGTGAGATCAAAAGTGCATACAGAAAGCTGGCATTGAAATATCACCCGGACAAGAACAAAGATGACAAAGATGCAGAGGAAAAATTCAAAGAAGCATCTGAAGCGTATGAAGTGCTGAGTGACGAAGAAAAGCGAAAGAAATATGACCAATTCGGGCATGCCGGACTGGAAGGTGCTTTCGGCAGTGGCGGTTTCACATGGGATAATTTCACACATGCAAATGATTTCACCGACATTTTTGGCGATATCGGCAATATTTTTGAAACCTTTTTTGGAGGGGGTGGTGGAGGATTTGGTTTTGGTGCACAACCGCGCCAACACACTGTCAATCGTGGTGGTGATCTCAAGATATCACTTTCTCTCAGTTTGGAAGAGATTGCGAAAGGTGTAACAAAGCGGCTTAAGGTAAATATCAAGCAGGTCTGTGATGCCTGCAATGGAACAGGATCAGCTGATGGAAAAGTTACAACCTGCCAGCAATGTGGTGGATCGGGCAGAGTTAAGCAGATTCGGCAATCCTTCTTCGGTCAGATGTCCACGATCACGACCTGCCCTGCTTGTAATGGTACCGGTCAGATAATCCAGAATAAATGCACAAAATGTAATGGTGATGGAAGAGTATCTTCGGTTAAAACGATCAAAGTTGAGATCCCTGCTGGTGTATCTGACGGACAATATCTCAAACTTCGCGGACAGGGACATGCCGGCAAACAAGGCGGTCCAGCTGGTGATATCCTCGTGTATATCAAAGAAAAGAGAAATGACCTCTTTGAACGAGATGGTCAAGATCTCATCTGCACATTCCCAATCACTGTTACTGATGCTGTGCTTGGAAATACGATGGAAATCCCAACTCTGAAGGGTCATGCAAAAATGAAAGTGCCTTCCGGCACACAGTCCGGAAAAGTATTCCGCCTTCGCGGACAAGGTCTTCCCTACCTGAACAGCAATAGAAAAGGTGACCTGTATGTGAAGATCATTGTTGTGATCCCGAACAAATTATCAAATGAAGAGAAGGAACTCTACACCAAGATCGCCCCTTTCGACAAAGCACGGAATCTGAAACCGGGCAGATCATTCTTTGAAAAATTAAAAGACTACTTCGTGTAATCCATTTATGCCGATCTTTTACTCTCCAGATTTCAATGAAAACTCACATGAAATTGTTCTTTCTGATAACGAATATAAGCATATAAAAACTACCTTGCGAAAGAGCATTGGAGATACGATCGAGGTCACAAATGGTAAAGGAATGCTTGCTTTTTGTGAAATTAAGAATATTCAGAATAGGGAAATTATCCTTCAGATAAATCAGACAACTTACAAAGAAAAATCCCATCCACACATCGCTCTGGCATTTGCTCTCCTCAAACAGCACAATGATCTTATCATTGAAAAATGCACTGAACTCGGTGTGTTTGAATTCTATCCTTTTTATGCAAAAAGAAATGTAAAAGATTCGCTCTCAGATCATCAACTCGAACGGTTGAGAAAGATCACTGTCTCAGCTATTAAACAATGTGATTCAACCCATCTTCCATTCATTCATGAACCTGTAACTTATGAAAAATTGCTTAACAGTGTCACTAACCAATATACTCCCATTCTTGCATGGGAAGAGGAACAAAAGACATCCTTGGTATCAGTACTTGATACTACCTTCAAGGATATCTGTTTGATCGTGGGACCGGAGGGTGGTTTTGAAGAACGTGAAATTAGCTTAGCAAAAAAATATAACACTCAAATTGTTTCGTTAGGAAATCATATTCTGCGAGCAGAGACTGCTGCGATTGCTTTTACTGCACAAACGATGTTCTACCAACTGGGAAAGAATCCCGCATTTTATTAATAGAGGTTAACTACTCTTCTATCAACTCCGCATGATTCGGATCATCAAGATCGAAATGAATAATTCTATTAACATTGGACTTAGAAGCCCCTTGAAAACAAAGTGTCTCCCCTATTCGCTCTTTCCAGACTCCTGTTAATTGAGTCGATTCGTGAATATGCCCATGAAGAGTTAGATAGGGTATTCTCTCAAGTATAAAATCTTTTATCGCAACACTTCCAACGTGCACATCGACCGGTGCATGCTCGATCATTATCCCATCCAGTGCAGCCCGATCGAGTTTTGTATCATGTGGAGGTGAATGGAAAAGACAAACTGCATGAGCCATATCAACATCTGAAAAAAGAGTGTGCAAATCACGTTTTATGGTATAGTAACGGAGATCATCGATGGAGACCGGAATACTCCGATATCCATCTTCCGGAGAAACGCAACCAACATCCACAAAGCGGGATACATCATATTTCTCCCAGTCTTTATTGAGAAAAGGAGTAGGAGGGATGTATGAATATCCAACTACTTTGTATTTTCCAAATGCAATTGTTCTTTCATGTGCATAGATTAACAAACCTGTTGTCGATATATCGAGGAGAGCTGCTTCGTGTATTTTGGGGTCATCATTACCCAGTATAACAAAAACTTGTGGATATTCATCCCCCAGAATATCCTTTATTTTCTGCAGATTGCGAGCAAAATAATCATACAGAAAATCCTCACCAGTTGGGATTGAACTACTTCTTGCTGAAGAAGCAAATCCCATCAGGTCACCCCCCAAAAATACAATTGCAGGTCTGTGAGTCAGGATACTTTTGAAGAGAAATTCGTATTTATTTTTTGATCCGTGTAAATCACTAATAAAAAAGGCGGATGTCATTTTCTCATATCGAGCTTTCTCGCGGTATCTGTTACTGCATCGATTTTTATCGCGAAGCTGGTTTTGTTTGCAATATCTTCGTCAGTAATAATATGCACATCCAGCAATCCGCCAGTCTTATATCCTGTTTTCAGGTAGTTGAAATGATCAAGGCACATGCTCCAACCGTCAAGCCAAGCAAGGAGTTCCTTTTTTTGTGTCTTATTCCCGCGAAAATGTACTAAAAGGTCTATATCGCTTGCTGGACCGGCATTGGCATTTTTCACACTTCCGAATACATATATTGCTTCAACACCAAGCTTATTCGCCTCAATATTTTGTGCCAGGAATTCACATACCTGCATACGCCAGAACCAATAATTTTCAATACCGGTTTCTAAGCTTTCAGGTACGTTGGGAACAATTCCTCGTGTTTTACCCGGAGAACCGATATAACCGATCGCTTCATCAAGATCAGCATTCATAAAGATCTTCAATATCTTTCCGCTTGTTTCAGCAGGAACATCGATCACTTTCACGCCATCTTTCAAATCTTCAAAATCTGGAAGCAGATCGGGTAAGATGTTTTTGGAAAACCTGAAAAAATTTGTATTAAAGACATTGCCCTTTTCATCAGGATACAGAGGAATATAACGGATACGAGCTTCGACTAAATCCTGAAAAAAATGCGTCCCGAAGGAAAGATCTGGTACATAATTCCCTTTCTCCTTGGCTATTTCTATGAGTACTGCAGTCTTGTTAATATCAGAATACGTAACATTGACACCAAGTTTGATATCACCTTTGCTTCCCCATCTTCCTGGACCGAGCAGTATGAATTTTCTTTTTGGAAGAAGCAAATTTAACTTTCCGACGCAGTATCCTACTTTATGCAATTCTTCGAGGGACTTCAGGACGCTGTATTTTTCAGGATCGACATACACGATATATGATATTTCAGGAATATAACCATTTGAGATGTATTTATGCGCAGTAAAAATAATATCATTTGCTGGAATATCCTGGGGAATGGGCTGCGGTTCGTCGGTGCTCGAGAAACTTTGCGGTCGGCATTGAAGAAAATAAAAATCTTCACCCTTCACGGCGAACTCAATATCCACTGGTGTTCCCAGCTTTGCTTTTAATGTCTCAAGAATTAATGACATTCTTTTTAGAAAGTTCGAATTTTTAATAATTCCATTAAAAGTAGCAATGAGATCAGCCTTTTCAAAATCGATCATAAATCCAGATTTTTCAACAAGTTCATTGTCCTCATACACAGAAAATAGTTGTTGGAATAGAGGAAAATTATCCTTGCATTCCAAAATGACTTCTTCGATAGGAAGGGATTCAAATGAGTTGGTTTCGAGATTGATCAGATCGATATTTTTGGGGCTGTATTTCAGGATTTCTTCCGTGGTTGGATTAACACGGATATTCGGATTACCAGGTGAAGCAAGAACAGGATAATCATTGCTCAATCTATCAACGGCGCGGGTTCCTAAACCTGGAACCATGCGAACAAGCCCGTCTTCTCTTTTGATACGTGATGACCAGCGGAACTCATTATTTGAAAAAGCAACCCCGGCAAAGGCAGGAAAGAAGTATTTCCCGCATTTTTTACCCACGACTTCCTGGATAAGAATTGCCATTTCCTCTTTAAAATCCAGCAATCCCCTCTCTTTTCTGTACTCGATCGGATCAGGACCCACGATTGATGCATAAACCTCTGCTATAGCATCCTGCAGTGCATTCAATCGCTCCTGTTTAGTTCCCTGGTTCGCAAGGAAAAGACTCTTATATTTACCGGAAAACGCCGAACCAAAACTATCCTCCAGAAGTGATGAACTCCGCACGATAATGGGTTTATCTCCAAGACTATCGAGAAGCTGAGACAATCCCTTTGATATGTCGTGTGGGAAATGAGAATTCTTGAACATCTGTATGATGTTTCCATACTCAGCACGGACGATCTCAATATCCTTGTATTTCTGCTCAACAATCTCCTCTAAGTTATTGTAATGAAGAAAGTTAAGCATCGCATCAGAGGTAAGATACCATGTTTGTGGGATCTTGAAATGTTTATTAAATTCAGGACCGAGTTCCCGTTTAATGATATTATTTGCAAAGAAAAGACCGGTACTTTTGCCACCAAGCTTCCCATGAGAATTGAGCGGAAAGATCGTATGCTGAAGCACCTTATAGAAATCATCGATCTCGATGTAATTCTTTGCAACATTTATGAATTGTAGTTGATTTGTAAATAATTTCTGAATGAGGAGAACCTTTACATTCATATATGAATAAGGTGAAATACTCTCCTTTTCGATCTCATTATTGTGGTAATGGAACAGAACATCCTGGAGTTCAGATAACGTTGTATCCTTACTTTCAAGGGAACTTATCAGGAAGTTTAGTTTTTCTTCCTGCATCCATTTTCGGATGTAATCAATTAATTCTTCATCGGAGAAATGTTGCTGAGCACTCTCAAAGATCTTGTCACTCAGCTTGATGGTTTCCCTGTAATCCTTTTTCTCAAGTGGAACATTGATCTCCTGAAACAAATCGATATCCGAGTCTCTCGTTGTGGCACCGAAAGAAGCATAAATGGACTGTACTTCCTTTACTCCTTTCTGATAGAGTAAATTCAAAAGTTTTCGCGCAATTCGTAAAAAGAGCTTAATATCAGTCTTTTGCAGCATATTTATGATGATCTTCCATTCACCCTTATGCCGTTCTGACGGTTCACTTTCTTTATATGACCGTACAGCAAGATATGATGCAAGGATGCTTGCAATGGTATTGAGAAGTGAATATTCTTCCTTTAAAAATGGTTCCTGATGCTGTTCCGGCGGGACATCAGTATAATATATACGTATTTCCCCAAATCGTTTACCATTCTTATGCATGGGAGCTTTTTGGACATATTCAGTTACCGGATGTGGGGAATTTTTGTACACTTTGTCTTCATATTCGATTTCTGCAAAGCACTTTTCAGGAAACTGCCAGCCAGTTGGTAAGTTATCGAGTATTTTATCAAATATTAACTTTATGGGTGAATCAAAATCGATTAAAATACCTTCCAGGCCATGAATACAGTTGAGTTCTTTCTGTCGCTCTTTCAGACTTTCAATAAGTCTGTTTGTATTTTCTTCGATTATGCTCATTGCGCACCAACCTCATTTTTGAGAATAACACCCTTACTTAGACGTCCATCAACCATCACTTTGAGACTATGCTTCAACCGTACATGTTTCACAAATTTTGTTTCGTTAATAGTCTTCTGCTGCTGAATCCAATTCCAGTCAAGATTTTTTGCCTCGTCTTCATCTACAGAAAAATAGAACACATTATGTGCAGTCATATTATGAAAGAAATGTGCACCCTGGCTGAAGTCTGCCTGCATACTGGGCAGGACTGATTCAACAATAACTTTTGCATTGGATATCTGAGGCCATCGCACGGGAATTCCGCACCATGGATCAGATGTACCCCATCGTCCAAATCCAATTAAAAGGTACGTTCGTTTGTTTGCTGTGAATAGCGTATTCAATTCGTTGATATCACCTGCGATCTCACTCGAATACTTCACATCAAAGGTATCCGGTCGAATATACACGATGTCACATACATCTTCATAAATCCCATTTCCCATTGCCCGTTTTGATAATAGAAGGACATCATCTACATTGTTATCAATATCAGGTAGATCTACTATTTCATGAGAGACATTGATAGGACGGAGTTGCAAGAAACCAAAACGAGGTTTTGTATTTTTCGATCCAAGAGATACTGCAAACTCGATCTCAACCTTGCTGTCTGTCTCATCCTCACATGCTTTGATCACTTTTTCTATTACGTTATTCAAAGGTAATGTTCCTGCTCGAAGAATTGGAGCAAAATCGAGAACCGGCGCACCATACTTCTGAACACCCATGATAAGACGGTCATTCGTGTGATCGTATGTTGAACAGACATGTCTTAACTCGTCCCGATCCTTAATATCAAATATAGAATTTTGGACTAAATACTCTGTTTCTGCAACTGGATTATAACTGTTGATGGTTCCAAGGTTCACAGCCCAATATTCCTTTTGCGTATTCTCAAGCAGGTCTCTCATATTATTGAAAGGCTGAGGAGTGCGGGGATAACGGGGGCAGTAGCTCCAGCATATCGAGCCATCAACGATCGTCTTACCCAAACCAAACGCAAGAGCTGCAAATCCTGCATCCGGTCCGATCTGTTCTGAGGGATAAAAATTATAGGATTTGAGAACACCTGAAATATAGGGATAGAAGAACTCTCCATGCTGATCACCCACGACTTCCTGAATGACTACAGCCATTTTTTCTTCTTTGATGTCACGGTTGATCGTTTTGAAATACTTTTTAGATTGTTGAAAAAACATGGATGCATACACATACTTGATCGCATTCACCAGGGCGTTGTACTTCTCAGTCGTACTTGTCTGATTATTAGCTACCATTTTTGTTTCATACACACCTGCGAATGGTTCATTCAAGGAATCTTCACAGATACTCGAGGAGCGGATCGCAAGCGGTCTATCAACATTCTCGATCAAGAAATAGAGGTCGCCGCTATACACGCCACCGAATGACGCATGTATAAAGCTTATAGCTATATCCTCATCCGATGCATCAGACAGCGCAATATCATAGAGATCGTTGTTCTTCATGAACTCTTCAAAAACTCCACTGAGCAGTACTGTTGTGTGAGGAATATCAACCTGCATCCCATCTATACTTCCTTCAGGGAAGTTTTTTATGAGAATTTCCTGAGCGAGTGCTAATCCAGAAGCCTTACCACCAGGCAATCCACGTCCTATATAGGTAAAACCATCATGCATGAATCCGGTTTGGCGATCAAATTTGTGTCCGCTTTCCATAATTTTTCTCTTTGATTATTCAAAGGGCAGACAGATCCTCTGCCCTTTGATATATCGTCATTTATGAAATCCAACCTCTTGCAATTGAGGCACGAACCACTCTATCAACAGAGATCATATATGCAGCATCACGCATATAAATGTTTTTGTCTCTTGCAAGTTTGGATACCTTATGATACGCTGTTGTCATCTTATAATCGAGTTTACCGAGTACTTCGTCTTTACTCCAGAAGTAGTTCATATTACACTGAACCTGCTCGAAATAGCTGCATGTAACACCACCGGCATTGCAGAGAAAGTCAGGAATCATAAAGATGTTGCTTGCTTTCAAAACTTCATCTGCTTCAGGAGTAGTGGGACCGTTTGCACCTTCTGCAACGAGTTTGACCTGCGGATGTATCTTCTTCACTGTTTCACCGGTGATCTGGTTTTCCATGGCAGCAGGAACGAGAATATCACACTGCACCTCAATCCATTTTTCTCCGGGAAGTACATCATAACCAAGATCTTTTGCTTTTTTCTTATCGACTCCGCCGAATCTGTCTGTTATTGCAAGAAGCTCATCGAGATCGACACCGTTTTTCTTATAAAATGCATAAGATTTCTGGTCTTGCTGATCCCAGCAGGAAATACAGAGCGTCTTACCACCAAGCTGGTTATAGAGCTTGATTGCATATTGTGAAACATTTCCAAATCCCTGGAAAGATGCAGTCGTATCTTCGATCTTGATATTCATCTCTTTGAGAGCTTCCCGAACCGTAAAGATAACACCATAACCGGTTGCTTCAGTTCGACCGAGTGAACCGCCCATACCAACTGGTTTTCCGGTGATCATACCAGGATATTTTTCGCCCATAATTGCTTCATATTCATCCAACATCCAGAGCATGTGCTGTCCATTGGTCATAACATCAGGAGCGGGAATATCACGAAGAGGTCCAACATTTCTGTGTAGTTGACGAATCCAGCCACGACAGATCTGTTCCTGTTCTCGTAAAGAAAGGTTATGAGGATCGCAGATCACGCCACCTTTTCCTCCACCAAGAGGAATATCCACGACTGAGGTTTTCCATGTCATCCACATAGAAAGCGCTCGCACCGTATCGACAGTCTCTTGAGGATGGAAACGAATACCACCCTTACATGGTCCAAGTGCATCGTTATGTTGGATACGAAATCCACGGAACACCTTTGAAGTTCCATCATCCATTTTTACAGGAATCGTAAAATGAAATTCACGCATAGGAGTTCTTAACAGCTCCCTTGCTGCTTGATTCAGGTTAAGCTTGTCGGCAACAGCATCAAACTGATCTTGTGCCATCTTGAATGCATTGAAAGATTTTTCCATCTTTTCTCCTTCGCACATATTTTTGGTTTTATGATGACAATCTGCAAATGCTGTGCCAAAAGTTGAAATTAAATGAAATTACTCATGATTATAAGAGAAATCTAACTAAAAGGAGTATTTTTTCACCAAAATCTGTGTAAATTGAGGTTCCATAACTAAACTATGAAAGATTCAAATTGGGGAAAATTTCCCCACTATTCTATTTTTCCTCACTCATATCATCTTAGCTTTTGCTTTTATTTAAGTCTTTTTCCACATCCTGTTGAAGTTTATTATTCAATGTTTTGCGATCAATATTGAGGATCTGCGCAGCTTTTGATTTATTATTATTGGTAAACTCAAGAACATTTTTAATATACTCAAGTTCCATCTCCAGCAGCGTCCTGGTAAGGTCGGTTCCGCTTCCTATTCGTGACTTCATATAGTTCGGAAGATCGGCTTTCAATATTTTCCCGTCCTCATCCATGATCACCAGGCGGTGTACAATATTTTCCAGTTCACGCACATTGCCAGGCCAGTTATATCTACCAAAGGTCTTTAGTACCTCATCATGGAAAACAGGTACTTTTTTGTTAAACTCATTTGCATACTTGTTGGCAAAATAATTCGCAAGTTGGAAAATATCCCTTCCTCGTTCCCGTAAAGGTGGGATATTTATGGTAAGAACATTCAAACGATAGTAAAGATCTTCACGGAATCTACCCAGATCAACAAGACCATGTAAGTCTTTGTTGGAAGCAACAAGTATCCGCACATCAACTTTATGAGGTTCGGCAGAACCGACCATGTATACTTCTTTTTCCTGTATCACTCGAAGCAGTTTTATCTGAAGCATCATAGACGTTTCAGAGATCTCATCGAGAAAGATCGTTCCTTTGTTGGCGCTTCTGAAAAAACCATTTCGTGTTGTATGCGCACCAGTAAAAGCTCCTTTCACATATCCGAAAAGTTCACTTTCCAGAAGTGTTTCCGGAATAGCACCGCAGTTGATGGGGACAAATGGTGCAGCTGCTCGATACCCGGCATAATGGATAGCTCGAGCTACCAACTCCTTACCAGTTCCACTTTCTCCTGTGATCAAAACCGTACTATTGATCTCAGATGCCTTCTTAATAGTACTGAACACTTCAAGCATTTTGTCTGAAGTTCCTATGATCCCGAATTTTTCTCCAAATCCGTCAGAAATCTCCTTATTGAATTCCCTTTTATTCTCTTGTTTTTCAAAAGTTTTTTTTACAGCAGCAAGAAGCTCGACATCAGTAAACGGTTTCGTCAGATAATCATCGGCACCAAGCTTAACTGCATCGACAGCAGAAGTTATGGTCGGATAACCAGTTATGACGATTATCTCAATATCTTTGTAATGTTCTGTTATATACTTGATCACGTCCAATCCGCTTATATCCGGCATCTTAAGATCAGTTATGACGAGATCGATCTCAATCTCTTCCAGTATCTCTTTCGCAAGTTCAAATTTGCCTGCTGTATAGATCTGATAGGCATTTGCTGTTAGATTTCGCTTTATTACATCGCGGGTTAAATCGTAATCATCTAAAACAAGAATTCTTTTATTTTTCATCTGTGCCTACTTCCAGCGAATATGGAAATGTAATTGTAAATCTTGTTCCGTTGCCGGGTTTGCTTTTCACTTTTATCTCACCCCCATGAGAATAGATTATCCCGTGTACAACTGATAAACCGAGTCCGGTTCCTTCATTTATCTTTTTTGTAGTGAAGAAGGGATTAAATATTTGTGAAAGCACTTTTTTACTCATACCGATACCTGTATCACTGCATTCAAGACTAACATGTGTGTCATCATAAAAAGTTCTGATCGTAATAGTGCCCCCCTCTGGCATTGCCTGCAGAGCATTCACGATCAGGTTGATGAGAACCTGGTGGATTTGCGAAGAATCTGCCTTGATACTTGGCATCCCATCTTTGAGATCAAGCATGATTTTAACCATATTCTTTCTGCAGCGTGATTCGAGGAAAAATACTGCATTATTTACTGCTTCGCTAAGATTCAGATCTGACTGGCTGGAAGGCATTTGACGTGCAAACAACATCAATTTCTTTACGACATCACGTGCATGAAGGGATGCAGATACAATATTTTCCAGATCAGACTGCGCTTGTTCATCCAGACTTTCATTCTTCTCCATCAGTTGCGCTAGTCCAAGAATACCTGCGAGTGGTTCATTGATCTCATGTGCTATACCTGCAGATAGTTGTCCCAACGTAGCCAGACGGTCTGCATGCCGGAGCTGTTTTTCAAGCTGCCTGCTCTCACTCTCTGCCTTTTTTTTCTCAAGGGTAATACTCAATTCCTGTGCTATAATATGAATGAGATGCGTTTCTTCTATTAAAAAAGTATGAGCATCTGGAAAAGTGCTTTCTTGAGGATAATTGACTTCAACAAAACCAACTTTTGCCTTTCCCAGCACTATAGGTGCTTTAAGGGATCTTTCGCTCTCCTTGTAATTTTTAGTCATAAATGACTCGTCATTGAATAGTATTCGAGCTTGTGCCTGTGACGGATATTGCCATGCCGGAGGAAGGATGTTCACGATTTCATCAAGAAATTCCTCGATACTTATATCGACCTTTTCGGCAATTTTGCTGATATTCTGCAGGCAGCTCAACTCCTTTACTCTCTCATTCAACTGATATTGACGATATATGGAACGACATATCAGGAAAAAGAAATCCTTTATCTCTTCCATTATTTCGATAAGACCTTCATTTTCCTTGAATGGACGTACAATAATATATCCCGTTGTTGCATCATCATCCCTTATCTCGACTCGTATATCTGAATCTTTATTAAAATTTATCTCCTGAAAAACAATATCAGCTAATCGTAAGAAACGTTCTTCATCCTGAGCTTCATTCGTTCGCACATCCCAGTATTCATCGTTTTCAATACTATATGTACTTTTAAAAAAATAACCGTTTATTACAAATACAAAGATCGATTCACGCACGTTCAACTCGGCAGCAAGGAACTTGTGAATCGTATGTACATATTTCAGAAGATTGGTTTTCTTCTTTGAGAGTGTGATCAACTCACGATATATATAATGAATTTTATCGATCATAGGATATTCCTTTAATTCGGTATTTTACCAAATAAATGAACTTAATTATTTGTCAAATAATATCGGATGATAACAGAATTTTGGACTTATTCATGAAAGTCTTCTCAATAACAGACATCTTCAGAAGGAGTTACAAAACTGGCATCATAGCAAAATAATTGACAGCATTTTAGCATCATTGCATATCTTTCATTAAGTTCTTGAAAAGATTGGAGAAATCATGGTCGATATTTTCTTTGCGCTTCTTCCCATATTTTATCTGCTTCTTTATATTATAATATTTCTCCTTGGTCTCTGGGCGTATAAGGAGACTCAAAACCAATCTCCTCTTTTTATTGCAATAGCTTTTGCTCTTTTTGCAGTCATTTTCTTATTAAATGAAATAACCTTCAGTACTGTTATCATGGGCATTACGATCCTTATGAGGATAGTTGCTTATCTCTTTATCCTTTATGCTGTCTTTAATCTCGGAATGAGTTATTCTAAAAAGAAAAATACTAACACAGCAGAAACAAAGGACAGCAAATGAGAGCAGGCATTATCGGAGTTGGTCATCTGGGACAGCATCACACAAGAATATATTCGGAACTGCAGGATATTGAATCTGTAGGGATCTTTGATACAGATATTCAAAGAGCAAAGGAAATCGCAGACAAAAACGGATGCAAGGTTTATGATAGCCTGGACGAACTGCTTGAAAATGCTGACATTTTGAGTATCGCTTCCCCTACACAATCTCACTATGAATATTCAAGCTATTGCGTTGAAAATGGTAAGCATATACTTGTAGAAAAGCCCATCTGCAGTACCCTTAATGATGCGAAGAAGCTGGTTGAGCTTGCTGATAAAAAAGGGATCAAAGTACAGGTCGGGCATATCGAGCGGTTCAATCCTGCTATTGTGGCTCTTTCATCGATCCTGCTTCGTCCTATTTTCATCGAAGCAAACCGGCTTGCACCCTTTACTCCTCGCGGTAGTGATGTTCCGGTTGTGTATGATATTATGATCCATGATATCGACATTATCCTCTCGCTTGTACAAAGCAGAGTGAAAGAAATCAATGCGGTTGGTGTACCGATCCTCACAAACGACATCGATATTGCGAATGCAAAAATAGAATTCGAAAATGGTGCACTGGCAAACATAACTTCAAGTAGAATTTCACTCAAACGTGAACGAAAGATCAGATTCTTCCAGAAAGATATGTATATCTCTTTGGATTACCAGGATAAAAAAGTGCGTGTTGTGCAAAAAAATCCAAAAGTAGAAGAAATCATGGATGAGGTCATGGCTGGGAAACGCGATCCCAATATCTTTGAATTATTCAGGTCTGAAGAACTCCCGATCATTGAAAAAGAACCATTGAAAGCTGAGATCGAGAGTTTTATTCATGCTGTAAAGAATAATACACGCCCCATTGTTAATGCTCAGGATGGTTACGAGGCATTGCGAGTTGCTTATAAGATCATGGAAGATATTGAAAATAATAGGAAAAAACTGGATTTGGAATAGGAATGGCAAAGAGAGTATTTGTTAAAGATCTTGCAAAATATATTGGGAGAGAAGTAACCCTCCAAGGCTGGGTACGTAACTACCGCAAATCAAGCAGCAAGCTGCGTTTTATTATTTTCAGGGATGGTACTGGTGAGGTGCAGGTAGTTGCCTGGAAACCTGATCTTGGTGAAGAAAATTTCGAGAAAGTAAAAGCTTTAACCCTTGAATCATCAATAATTATAACCGGTATCCCCAAAAAACATCCCAACCTCGATGGACAATTCGAGATACAACTAACCGGTCTCGAGATCGTTCACATCGCAGAAGATTACCCCATAGGAAAAAAAGAACATGGGGTTGATTTTCTCCTTTCAAACAGGCATCTCTGGCTTCGTTCCAGTAAACAGCATGCTCTCATGAAAATCAGGCACACCGTCTATTTTGCAATTTGCGAATATCTGAATAACAATGGATTTTATAGGTTTGACTCCCCTATTCTCACTCCAAATGCATGCGAAGGAACAACCACACTTTTCGAGGTCCCTTATTTTGACCAGGGTAAAGCCTATCTATCGCAATCCGGGCAGCTCTATCTTGAAGCCGGTATCATGAGTCTGGGAAGAGTGTATGATTTTGGTCCTGTTTTCCGTGCGGAAAAATCTAAAACCCGTAAACATCTGACAGAATTCTGGATGATGGATGCTGAAGAAGCCTATGTAGAGCACAAAGAGAACATGCAGATCCAGGAACAACTCATCCGGTTTGTTATTAAGTCTGTTTTGAAGAACAATCTTGTTGATTTACAGACATTGGAACGTGATATTGATGCTTTGAAAAAAGCGGATGCACCATTTAAGATAATTACCTATAATGACATGATAGAAATCCTCCAGGCAAAGGGTGTTAGTATAAATTACGGAGATGACATGGGAGCACCCGAAGAAGAAGCGCTTGCAGAAGGTTCGGACGTACCTATATTTATTGAGAGATGGCCCAAACATATTAAAGCATTTTACATGAAACAGGATCCTAATGACCCGGATATCTCTCTCGGTTCGGACCTTATCGCTCCGGAAGGATTCGGTGAGATCATTGGTGGATCACAAAGAGAAGATGATTACGACATCCTCAAAAAACGAATGGAAGAAGACGGCATATCTATGCAGGATTACCAGTGGTATCTTGACTTAAGAAAATATGGATCTGTACCACACAGCGGTTTCGGTGTCGGTCTTGAGCGTTTGATCGGATGGATGTCCGGCGTACGGCATATACGTGAAGCAATTCCCTTCCCGAGAATGCTTTACAGAATTTATCCATAGTATGAACCACGAAAAGCACGAAATATTAGTACATCAAATAAAAAATAATTCTACATATATAGAATTTTGGGAGTCGAGATGAAATACATTATAATAATCACAATTTTAATAGTAAGCGCTACACTCCTGTGTGCTCAGGATTTAACGATACCCAAGAACACTCCTTCATCCTTATTTTCGTTTCCTACAGCACTTCCCTTAAACAATCTCAAGATGAGTCAGTCAATCAGTTTTTCAACAACATACAACAGCGGAACGAAAAGTGCATATTATCTCAGCAATTATTGTAATAGCTTCTCTCTTCCATTGTCTGACAAACTCAAACTTGCATTAGACCTGAATTTTGTGAATTATGGAAAATTCGGTTCAAGCAGCCCGTTGATATCACGTGAAAACACTAAGATACTGCCGAATTTCAGTCTTGATTATACACCGGCCGAGAACATGAGACTACATATTGAGTATAACAGCTTTCCAACGTATTATTATCCCTTCAGATAAAGGATTCGGATGTGGTTGATCTGGATCATTATTATTCCTTGTGTGGGAATTAATCTTGGATGGATTTGTGCTCTAACTGTTTGGCAATTTCCCGAAAAACGAAATTTTTTCTCATCACCGATATGTACGCAGTGTAAAGAGCGGCTTATACCAGTTTATCAAATACCCATTTTAGGTTTTATACTTACTCAATGTAAATGCTCACATTGCAAAAAATCTCTTCCATCATATCTTCTTATAATACCGGTTTTATCACCGATCCTTTTAATTCTCTTTTTTATCAAATTTGAATTATCAGTATTGTTCTTTCAATTTGGATTCCTGGCAATAATCGCTATTCTCATTTTTTTCCTGGATCTCTATTACCGAGTAATCCCGGACATTATTACTTTTCCTATGATGGCGTGCGGGATTCTCTTTTCATTTTTTAACGGCTTAGGCTTTTGGTTTTCACTCAAGGGATTTGCTCTGGGTGCTGGTGTTTTTATACTCATTGCATTATTATTCAAGCTTATCACAAAGCGAGACGGGCTTGGAGGGGGAGATATCAAGCTTATTGCAATGATAGGACTTTTTCTAGGATTTCAATTAACATTTCTTACCATTTTTTTAAGTTCGATATTGGGTATTCTCATTTATGCTTTTTCTGTGAAAAGAAATAAAATATTGATTCCGTATGGCTCTTTCATCATCATGGCAATGTTTGTTAGTATCTTGATCGGCAATGATATTATTCGTTTGTATTTACAGATTTGGGGCTTGTAATGAAAGAATTTGATAGACTTGTTGAAATTATGAAAATCCTTCGCGATCCTGAAAAGGGCTGTCCCTGGGACAGACTACAAACACCCGAGTCACTTCGTCCTCACATGATCGAGGAAGTTTATGAACTCTCCGAAGCGATCGATCATAAAGATGATGTTCATATGAAAGAAGAGTTGGGTGATTTACTTCTTCATATCGTATTTCAAGCTAAGATTGCTGAAGAAGAGGGACGATTTTCACTGGATGATGTTCTGGAAGCGATCAATGATAAAATGGAAAGACGGCATCCTCATATTTTTGGCGATATACACGTTAAGGATCATCAAGAGGTTGAGCATAATTGGGAAAAGATCAAGAAGAAAGAAAAAACTGCTCGGACTTCAATTCTGGAAGGACTTCCCAAATCTCTTCCTGCTCTGATAAAAGCAAGGAGAATCCAGGCAAAAGCAGCAACCGTGGGCTTTGATTGGGATGAAGTTGATCTGATATTTGATAAACTCAAGGAAGAAATACAGGAATTTGAACAGGAATATAAGACCAAAGACATTGAAAAAATGAAAGATGAACTTGGAGATATTCTCTTCGCACTTGTCAATCTCGCACGTCGGCTTGACATCGATCCAGAATTCGCTCTTGATAGAACCATCAAGAAATTTATAAAGCGTTTCAATTTCATCGAGGATGAACTCAAAGAAAAGATTTTTTCTGCTGATCTTGATGAAATGGAGTATTACTGGCAAAAAGCCAAGGAAAAAGATGAAGAATAACAATAAGAATCTAACCATTCTCAGGTTTTACTTTCTCCTCGGCAGCATCATTATTATTTTATCTTTTGTACTGTATTCAAATATTCTTCTCAAACAGGTTCGAAAAGAACTCGAAGTATTTCCAAAGATCTATGCGCGTTTTGCAGAAGTGTCCACCCAGGAAAATATTGAAAGTGAATTATTGGAGATCATCCTTACTGAAGTTATTCAGAAAATAAATTTCCCAATTATTGTAACCGACGTTCATAATAATCCTAAATACTGGAAAAATCTTGAAACAGAGCAATCTGACCAGGAGATCAATGAAGATCGAGTCCGTGAAATCGCCTCTAAAATGGAGAAAAATGAGACATTCATCCTGCTGAAAGAACCCCGAACTGGGGAAATTATTTCAAAAATACTATACAGTTCTTCTCAGACGATGAAGCAGCTTAAATATCTTCCTTTCTTCGAGTTCCTGATCGTCATCTTGTTTATCGGCGTTGGCATATCCGGTCTTTCGATCATGAAAAAACAGGAAAAAGAGACAATTTGGGTAGCCCTTGCAAAAGAAACCGCACATCAATTTGGCACTCCTATAACTTCACTTCTGGGATGGCTTGAAGTTCTAAGATCAAAAGCTTCTTCATGCAAAGAAATTCAGCAGATGGAAGATATTGTTCAGCACATGAAAGAGGATGTACACCACCTCGAAATGATAGCATCCAGGTTTGGAAAGGTCGGTTCGGATATACAGATCAAAGAAGCAAATATTGAAGCGACAATTCACGAGGTACTCGATTATTTCCGCGACCGTATCCCACGATCAAGCAAACAGGTTAATCTGAACTATATCGATCATGCAGAACAAAAAGTAATTTGTTTTGATCCCGATCTCCTGAAATGGGCTCTTGAGAACCTCCTGAAAAATGCAATAGATGCCATGAAGGAAAAATCGGGAAATATCTTTGTTATAACATATGACAAAGGTGATAAATTCTACATCCAAATAAAGGATGAAGGCTGCGGAATACCTAAGAAATCGCAGAAAATTATTTTTGACACTGGCTTCACTACTAAAAAAAGAGGTTGGGGTTTGGGTCTTGCCCTTACAAAGAGGATCATTGAAGAATTTCATAAAGGAAAGATTTCAATATTGAAGAGTGAACAAAATGAAGGAACAACCTTTGAGATAATGCTTCCTAAAAAATATAAATGAGGTATCTATGTATATATTAAGCCCGGAAGAAATGAGATTTTTTGATAAAACAGCTCACGAGCAATTCGGTATTGACCCGATCCTGCTTATGGAAAACGCCGGCAAGAAAAGTGCCGAGATCATCGAGATGGAAATGTTGGAAGAATCGGATTCGATAGCGATCCTTTGTGGTACAGGGAACAATGGCGGAGATGGTATGGTCATTGGGAGATGGCTCCACAATCATGGTTTTGATGTTTGCTGTTATATCATTGGAGATACAAAAAAATTCACCTCACTTGCCAAGAAGAACCATGATATCCTTCAGAAAATGCATTGTGAAATTCAATATATATCGAGTAAAGATGATCTGGATGATGTTATTGACCAATTCTATGATTTCACGGTGATCATCGATGCTCTTTTTGGAGTTGGACTCAAAGGTGACGTTCAAGGATTTCGAAAAAACCTTATCGAGATTGTAAACGAACTTGATGCTGCTATCATTGCAATTGATATACCATCAGGTTTGGATGCAGAAAAAGGAACGGTTGCCAATGTTGCAATCAATTCGGATATCACTATCACAATGGCAAATATGAAGTACGGGCATCTTCTCTATCCGGGACGCGACCTTTGCGGTGAGATGTATATTGTTGATATAGGTATTCCTCTCAATGCATACGAAGAAAATCCACCGGTTGCAGAAATCCTTCCCGATATCCTCCAATATTTCCCCATACGCGAACGGAATACACATAAAGGAAATTATGGCAAAATAGCAATCATCGCCGGCTCACCTGGTATGACCGGAGCTGGTATGATGGCTTCAAATGCTGCATTGGAAATGGGTTCTGGTCTGATCACTCTTCTTCATCCTAAGAGCCTGGGTACTATATTTGAAATAGGACTTCTAGAAGTGATGACACGAGGAGTGTCTGAAACAAAGAAGCATACATTTGCTCGGGAAGCAGTTGACGAAGTACTTGATTTTGTTGAATTTTGTGATGCCGTTGTAATTGGACCGGGTATTTCAAGAGATGAAGAGACTGCTGAGTTCGTGCGAGAGTTTTTATTCCGCAATACAGTACCAGCTGTTATCGACGCAGATGCCATCAATGCCTTTGAACATGATAGTGATGCACTGCAAAAACTTTCTGGAAAACCATATATTTTTACTCCTCATATAAAGGAATTCTCCCGCATGATACATGTCGATGCAGAACAACTTCAGCAGGATTTACTGGGATATGCTCTGGAATTCGCAAAAAAATACAAACTCACATTACTTCTTAAAGGAAGTACTTCAATCATAGCCTCAAAAGATGGTAACATAACATTCAATGTCACGGGTAATCCAGGGCTAGCCACAGGCGGTAGCGGTGATGTTCTGAGTGGTATTATCGGTTCTCTGCTTGGACAGCATTTCTCACCATATGAAGCGGCACGGGTCGGTGCTTATATTCATGGAGAAGTTGCGGACATATTGCTTGATGAATATGATGAAGCTTCGATAACTCCTTCCAAATTGATCTCAAACATTCACAGAATATTTATCCCGCCTGAATCTGAAGAATAGATTTTAGCGTTCAATCGCAATAAAAAAAGTCCCAAACGTATAACGATTGGGACTTTGATTTTTATAATAAGAATTGCTATTTAATGAGTAGCATTTTTCTTGTTTGAGTGAATTCTGCAGTATCGAGTTTATAGAAGTAAATACCGCTTGGAAGTTCACCAGGATTCCAGGTTGCGACACCACTTTCACCCTCAATAGAATCTACTTTCTGTCCGAGGATATTGTAGATATCGATCTCAACTGGTCCGTGATGATTCTGAATTCCATATTTGATCTGTGTTGAACCCTTAACAGGATTGGGGTAGTTCTGAAGCAGGTATGTGCCGACGACCGGTTCGTCATCATTGGAAACGATCACGTTGGTATCGACGACTGCACGTATCATCATATTCTGAGGAATACCCATTGTATAGTCAAACCATGTACCTGATGTATACTGCCAACTCCTGAAGTATGAAGGACCATTTGTATCAACACCTATCAAGCTGCTGTTCGATGCTTCAAACCATCCAACATAGAAGTCACCATCGTTGATCACGATATTATATCGTGCATCATCCGGAAGTGAAACCACGTTCCAGTCATTTGCAACAAGGTTTGCAGAAGGAATCATATAGATCGGATCGATGAGTTGTGTACCTGGCTGACCACCCGGACCGTCATCATCCCAAGCATATACAATAAGCTGCTGATTGACTTCTGTAAGATAGTATTTGATACGAATAAGTTTTACAGGATATTGATCAGGAGTGATGCGAACAGCGAGCTGACTTGCTGCTGAACCTGCACTATAACCCATTTCGGATGTACCATCATCATAGGCATATTCTACTGCTGAAGCGATCTCAACAAATGCAGATGCTTCGTTTGAATACTGGCTTTCTCCTGCATCATAGACTGCTGTAACAACATAATAATAGGTATTTCCAGCTTCAACTGTTTCATCTGTAAACAAGGTGTCAGCAGTATTTCCTACTGGTGTATCATCATAGTTTCCGCTTTCCAGACCACGATATACATTATAACTATTGGGAGGATCAACGGTTGCATATGTTGTGCTGCATCGAATTCCCCATTCGCCATCAGGAAGACTATTTGCTGCTGCCACGTCTGCCCATGTAGCCCATGCTCCACCGGTATTTACGTAGCTGTGTTCACTTGGAACTGTTGATTCATCTAAAGCGCAGTCAACTGTGCTGGAGCATTCAAATCCGAGGATAAAGCTGTTTTGAACATCCCAATGCATAGCAGATACATCGTATGTGGCTGCAGCACCGGCTTGAGTTGTAACACCCATAGTATATGATGGAGTCGATGAATAGGATGCACCTTCTTTTTCATATACACCAATTGTTGTTGGACCGGCTAAGTTCTCGCTGAATACTGTAAATTCAAGAATTTGACATTGACCGCCAACAGGGAATGAAGCACCCATGATACCTGAACCAGTTGTGAATGATATTGCATTTTCAAATGTTCCATCATCCCATTGCATATCACCACCACCACCTACTGGAGCATCCCAGTCAAGGTCAACAAATGCTGTTTGTTCATTATAATCTGCTATTAGATTTGTTGGTGGCAGAACATCGATTGTTGCCAATACTTCAAAATTATCAACATGGAAACCCCACGTGGTTACGGGATCTGAGTTTGAGTGAAGACCGACACGGAATTGTACGGTCATTCCAGCAAGACATGAAATATCCGAATAACCAGACCATCCTGCTGAGAAGAGTGACCAATCTGCAATGCTGCCGGTGAAAACGTAATTGTCTCCACCTGGATCACCGAGAGGATTACTCACTGACCACCAGCCACTCCAGCCAGCACCATCATCGTGACGAACTTCAACATAAAGGTAATCACAATCAGGGAAAACACCATCATCGAGGTCTGTTTGAACATACATATCCCAGGTAATATCTACGTTTGCTGGAAGATCAAATTCAGGAGTAATATAGTAATCATCCATATCAGGATTATAGAATCCGGTTCCTGGATCGAAACAACCTGCTGCATGTGTTGGAGAGGGAGCAGAAGCATCATCATAAATATGCCAGAGCTGTCCACCTTCCGGGACATTTGAGAACATATCAAAACCAGTAGCGTCATCACCGGTATTATAGAATGATGCAAGTGCGATATTATCTACAAACACACCTATCAATGTAGGATCATCTGTTGTACATTGAGCTGGATCTGAAGCAAAAGCAAAGCTAATAATCACTGTTTCACCATTCCAGTTACTTGGAATGGTAATGTTTGTTGCCTGCCAACCAGAGGTTGAACCACCCCATCCAGGAATACCAGGTATACCTGTGGGGCATTCTCCGTGCTCAAAACCGAAACTATACATACTTGTACTGTTATAAGCAGGTGTACAATTCGTTAATACTTCAGCTTCAGAATATTCTTCTGTAGCAAGACGGATCCTTACATTAAATCCATCCCAGCCATCGAAGTTGCCGCTTGTACCAAGTGCTTCGATCGCACGGAACTGTTGGAAACTGAGAAGATTGTCTGCATGATCGGGAATTGTGATCGGGGGAGTATCCAGAACTTGGTACCAGTGATCAAGATAACCACCATTAGGTTCAATATCAGGATCACCCATCCACCATGACATACCTGAGCCACCATAGGCATTATAGGTATCAATATGCCACACGGGTGGAGTTGCAGTTGCATCCCACGCTGTCCAATCAGTAGCACCTGTCTCAAAATCTTCAAAGTAAACTTGTGTCATGTCTCTGCTCTTTGTGGCAGGATTGATCATTGGTGAATCAGTCCCTGAAAGAACAGGTTGCACTTGTAATTGTTGTACTCTAACCTCTTGTGATTCTGCTATTGCAAGTGAGGTCAAGAGTACGAAAAGAGCAATAACTGTCATTGCTTTTTTCATCTTTTCTCCTTTCAAAACGTCGAATTAATAAGACGCTGATATTTTTACGCAATTGTTCTTTTCATGGAGTATTAAGCAGCGGAGTCAAGTTTTTTACACCTCAATTGTCTTTGTATATTATAATGGAATTCCTCATATATATATATTTATTTATAATAATAGTAAAAGAAGAAAGGGAAGAAGGCGAACCTTCTTCCCTTAATTTATATGAGTTTCAACGCGAGTTACTTCATCAAGATCATCTTCTTGAGGAAGGTCTTGTTGTCAGCCTCAAGCTTATAGAAGTAGATACCATTTGCAAGCGTTTTTCCGTTAGCGGTGCCATTCCACTCAACCGAATGTTTAGGTGCAGGATCGAACTCGGTATCGACTATTGTCTCTACCAACTGTCCCTTCAAGTTGTAAATGGACAGTTTAACATGAGATCTTTCCCTCAAGCTGAACTGGAAGGTTGTAGTATGAAGCATCGGGTTAGGATAGTTCGCATACAGTTTGGTTTCTGTTACTGGTACATCGCCGTTAGAGACTGTATCGGTAGCTGTAAGGGTTACCGGTACGGTTACTGAACCAACATCAGGATCGGAAAGGATCTCTATGTCCGCGGTCTTGATCTCACCGTATGTCAGATCAGTTGCATCGAACATAACAGCGATTTGAGTCTGACCACTTGGAGCGATCGTTCCGAATGTCGGATCAACAGTAATCCACGGAGGAGTACCTAAGCTCAGGATACCCTGGATACACCAGTTGTAATCCAGTGCAGGATTGAGATCTGTCAGCAGTGACCATGCGCCACTGTAGTACATCCAAGCACCCTTATCGGTTGCCATTGGACCTGCGTCAACAGAACATGGATGGTCTGCAGTTGCAGAAATCGAGTAACCAAGCCAGTACTCATTACCGCTCAGGATTGGAACTGGAGTTGTAAGTACAACATTTGTCCACTGATCGATCAGTACAGAGGCTGTAATGTCTTGTGAGTACACTTCTGTTCCAGCATTACCATATGAACCACCTTCGAATACCTTGAGTTCAACAGAGGTGAAGTCTGCACTTCTAACGTGAATATTCACCTGTGTTAAGTTATAGGTATCATAATAAGGTGCAAGCTCAGTTGAGGTAAATCTGGCAGCACAAATTGCGTCAAATACGCCACCTGTACCAATACCATTATCATCATAACCGGTTTGATATTGAATTGTAACATCATCACGGGTCTGAGTGGCATTGAATGAAGTGGTTCCTGTTACAGGCTCATTCTTGATGCTGAGCAGCTCATCTTCGCAATTAAATCTGCTGTAATCTGTTGGGGCTGTAAGTAGCTTACCGTAGTCATACAGATTAACATTGAAGTCCATTGGACCATCACCAGTATTCTGGACGGTGATGTATTCGGTATGAGTTGATCCCGGAGGTACGTTAACGTTGATCACGGTCGGATTAACAACCATCACAGGAGCGGTCAGTGCGAAGTTTTGTGTAGTTGTTTGATCAACAACGATAGGCACATCGGTCTCAACATGATAATTATATCCATCTGCTATGCATTCAACAGTATAGTAACCGACCATCATATCCTCGATGGTGTATTGACCAGAGGCATTCGTGTAGGTTACATAGGTATTATCAGCATCATCAGAAGCAGTGATCTGAGCACCTGCGATAGGAGCTCCGCCAGTTGCAGCTGTTACGGTACCGGCAAGTTCGCCATATTCAGGATTACCAACCATTAATGTTACAGGTATGGTAACTGAAGGTACGCCTTGCGGTGAGTCGAATGTGATGTCACAGGTATGAATTGTTCCTGCAGGATCATCACAGGCGTCAAATGTAACAGTTACTTCTTCATATGCACCATATGGAAGAACGGTTCCTGAAGTAGGATCCATTGTTATCCATGATGCAAAAGGTCCAAGCTCATATCCGAAGAGAAGGTCAGGTGTGCCTTGTGCACAACCACCAAGAACCCATGTTCCAGGTACCATGTTACCAGTTGCAAACAGACCACCAGCAATATAGGAACCAACACCGAAGTCACCGTCAACACTGTGGGTAACACCCGTTAGTGTTAAGGTATTCAGATTGTATTGCTCGATCTGGCATCCGCCACCAGTTGTTGTTCCGGTGAAGATCCAAAGATATGGTCCGCCAGCAGTAACATTATCGTATGCTGAACCATACATGCTTGGAGGTGAGGCAATTGTATTAAGAATGGTTCCGGTTCTGCTGATAAGCGTCAGTGTTTCACTCCAGTTGTTTACCCAGAATGCATCATTGATGTCATCATAGGCAATCGATCTGACTGCAACAGGTGAAGAAATGGTTCCATAGTTGTTACCATCAGCATCAAATTGATAGATGGTATTTCCAGCATTGGAAGCATAGAAGTATTCACCGTCAAACGCCATGTCTCTGAGACCAGCAGTACCAGGCATCCATGTGGGTACCCAGCTGCCGATGTAGTTACCTTCAAAGTCGAACTTGAAGACATTTCTGCTTGAGTAACCCCATTCAGAAGCGAGGACGTAATTATTACCGCATCCTGCACCTGCAACACCAACACCACCAGTAGGTGTGTCGACATCCCAGTTAAAGAGGATATCCCACATATCATCAGATGCTGGAGGATTGTAGGTATCTGGATTTGGATCAGCTTCTGCAATAAATGAAGGAGCTGTCTGACCGGTATAGCTGTTTTCGAGCATCTTAGCTCTCAACTCGGTCTGATTCTCAATCGAGGCAGACCAATCAAGAGGAGCATTACCATTGTTGGTAACGGTGATCGTACGTGTCGAGGTTCCGCCAACCGGTACGGTCGCATTGATCGAAGTAGGCGTGATATCCATGGTAGGATTACCAAGTGCTACATCGAGGACTGTTGTTACATTTTCTTCGATTTCAACATCATAGTACCAAATTTCGGTATAACCGGCTTTGTAGTACTGGACGTCATAGAAGCCAACAGCCATAGGATCAATGAGATAGTAACCGAATTCGTCAGTATAGACAGGATTGTAATCGGAAGGATTAGCTGTTACAGCAACACCTTCGAGAGGATTACCATCACCGTCTGTAACGGTTCCTTCAAGAGCACCGTAAACAGGTGGTATGCCAGCGTAATCCCAGAGGACATCATAGACATACCAGTAATTGAAGTTATATGTGGTTCCACCATGGGAACGGAACTTCAACTGGACATCCTGCCCTGCATACTGAGCAGTATCATCATAGAACCAGTCTGTTCCACCGGATACACCCCAGTCATCATTGGTATCAAGATCCCATTCGAAGATCAAGTCTTCACCACCAGGATGGACGACCCAGATCTCCATGATTTCACCGCTATCGGTGCTGTAATCATTGATATACATGCTGATCTTAATATCGTAGACATCCAATGGATTAGCAGGAAGGTTGATCACTGGTGAGACCAATGACATGTCATAGTTTGTAACTGAAGGACTCCAGTACAGGTATGCATATCCTGCAGACCACAACCAGTTGTTCGGAGAACCTTGTGTTGTCCAACCGGTATTATGCCAATCAACATCAAATGGTTCATGATAGCCACCACTTGGTGCAAGCGGAACTGCTGTATCGGTATTTGAAGGACCGGATTCGCCTTCTTCGTAGACTGCCGTTACCCAGTAGGTATATTCTTCACCTACAGCAACGATGTCATCAGTGTAGTTGGTATGGTTTTCACCATCAACATAGGCAACAAATCCTTTACCGAGTTCGTACACATTATAACCAAGAAGTGTAATATCTCTCGGCATCTTGAAGCCAAGTTCAGTATTACCGTTGAAGGTATAATGAGATACTTCATAATTGCCGGTATCGACAGTATGACCGCTTTGTGCGAAGACCTTATCAAGGATTCTCTTACCATTATCAATGGTAGTTGCATCAAATGCGTACAGGTTCACTTCAGGTTCTTTACCAAGCTGCTTCTCGTTATAGGCAAGCTCGATATTACGTCCACGAACCATTGCGGTTGCACGGATACCGAACACACCAGGAGTAGAAGCTGCAGCAACATGCAGAAGCTGCCATGCTCCACCGCTCATGTACCAGTCAAGGTTTGCATTTGCATTCGGACCATTCTCATCAAATCCAACATAGTTTGTAGAACTTGTATTCATGTTCCAGTGAACCATTGCATAGAAGTCACCGGCAAATGAGACGTTTGGTACAGGTACTGTTACCCAATCATCAGCCGGGATCACGAATGGATCTGTGGTTCCGATCAGGTTCCGATCTTCATCATAAATGTCGATCGTAACTGTTTCACCACCAGCTGCTGCGTTGGCATCACCATAAAGCTCGAAGCTTATGATTTCACCACCATCATCAGTCTGGAACAGGTTACCAAGCCATGCTTCATAACCAGGATTGATTGACCAACCGTTTTCGTAGGTGCCGTCGTCGAGTACATAATCAACTTGTGTACCACCGCCACCACCACCGGTTTGCGGTTTATCCCAATCAATATCAACAGCTTCTTGTATTCCTGTAGCTGAGAGGTTCTCTGGTACAGGACCATCGAATATCATTTCTACATCGAGAAGAACGATCCAGCCAGGATTAAGATAGACACCATATGCCCAGTATGGCTGGAATCCATCTTTGTAGAAGTAGATATCGAAGAATCCGGATGCTACTTCTGTGAAGCAGTAGAAACCATATTCATCAGTGTAGGTTACAAAGTTACCTGCTTTGACCATAACATCAGGAACCGGATCACCATTAAAGGTAACTGTTCCCTGAAGTCCACCAGCTGCATCGCTGATGTAGAATACAACCGGAACGGTTATATCTGATGCACCATAAAGTAATGCATCGTTATGGACAATAAGGTCTGCGGTGTACATGCCGGGATCGAGACGTGCATCACCGTCACAGGTAACAGTAATGGTCTTGGTATTACCCTGACCAACTGTACCGGTTACTGGTGAAACGCTGATCCATTCGGAACCAACACCGAGATTGACGTCGTCAACATACCAGTAATCGATATTGAATGAGTATCCGTCAAAGAACCAGCACATCTGGAATTGGTCTGAACCCATATCAGCATTATCAATGGTTACAGGAACAGTTTCTGGTCCCATATTTGCGGTTGGTGATGTAGACCAAACAGTATTCCATGTGGCACCACCATCACTGGTTGTTGCGACACCAACGGTAATACCGGTAGAATAGTAATCTAAGAAATGTTTAAATGTTAAATTAGCACTTGTATATCCTGTTGTATTAATAACAGGGCTGATCAATCTTTGAAGAGCTGTTGTAGAAGGACTCCAGTAGAAGCGTGCTTCCGGAGGTGTTCCACCAGCATAACTGGTATTGCTTTCACCCCAGTTTGTGCCACCTGTAATTGTCCAACTGGAAAAGTCACCAAAGTCTGATTCATACAGTGTTTCGACACCTGGAATAACAGTTTCAATATTAAATGAAAGGTCTTCTGCCATAGCGTCTGGTGCAATGTTCGAGATGTAAAGTTCATCAGAAACAGTGCCACCGGTTCCTGCGATCAAACCAAGGGTAAGTGATGCAGGTTCCACAGCAACTTCTGGTGAAGGAATAAGGTCAAAGGCAACAGTATAATAGGTGGTGTTCACACCTCTTGTAACTGTCTTCTTCGAATCTTTTCCAAGAAGAACGTTATCCCATTTTCCAAGTATCCAGTAATAGGTACCATCTTCAAGAATTCTGTATTGCAGATATTCACTTCCGCCACCTGCCCAGGAATCTGCGTAGGCGAGTTCAGTAGAATCTGCATCAACGAGCTTGATAGCACCGTCAAATTCTGTTTCATCAATCGGAAGTTCAAAGGCACACCATACGATATCGCCTTCTAAGCAATCGATCGTATAGATATCAATGTCCTTATCTCTATAATCCGGATTATAGTAGATCTGAGCACCTTCAGACACAAAGTCAAAGTGTGCAGGTGTGGCATCAACCATAAGATCGTTTGGTTCATACGGATCTCTGGGATGAGCAGTTGCAAGCACTAATACTTGATGTTGAACAGCACTTTCTTCTCTTGAGTAAGCAAGAACAGGGGTAAGCTGACAAGCATCAAGAGCTGCGTCTTCAGGAATTGCTACGGTAACTGTAAAGTTGCCGACTTCACCCGGATCAAGCTCAATGTATGGAGGGCTAACAGTTACAGGCCATCCTGTTGGGCCAGGACCTGGACCAGGACCACCGCCGCCAGGATAGTCGAGGTCGTCGATATACATTCCTGCATACTCAACAACTGTTGTTGCATAGAATGAGAAGACGATCTGAACGTCGGACATGCCGTCATAAGCTGAAAGGTCAAGATCTGCGAATTCCCAGGCAGTTCCGGGATATGAGTCAACGGTAAGAAGAATATCTCCATTAACGATAACATCACAGTAGTCCCATGATCCAAAGATATCTGACCAATACCAGAATTGAAGGTATGCACCGGTAACTGATGAGAAGTCAACGGTCTTGCTCATGTAAGTATTGCCGCCCGAGTTGGTGTAATCACCTTCGGGAACGGTTGCCCAGAGACCTGTTCCGGAGTGAGCTGCTGGAGGAGGTGTATGTGTGCCGGTATAGTTGGCAACATCATACGTATTCGTCCATGCCCAGTCACCCACTGGATCCCAGTCTGCAGTAGCTACCCAGCCACCATCACTGGTTTCGAAGTCTTCGACATCTCTCTTGTTGTATCGAATAGCTGAGCTATCCTGAACAACAAAGATGTATCTATCACTCTGAATACCCATATTCGTAACGTCGAATTCGTACTGAATATTGTTTCCTGCAGCGATATAATCGGATGCATAGTATGGATCGACTGAGAAGTTGATCGGAAGATACGGTTCTGGCATGATGATATTATCAATACCAACACCACGGGACTCACTGTTGAGTTCACTACGATGACGGAATCTGATCTTTGCATTTTCGCCAATATACGTATCTGGAATAGTTACAAACACTTCTTCGTAATCATCCATTGGTGCATCTGCGGTTAAGACTGCAATGCATTCCCAAGTAGGATTCTGATTGAGATATGTGTTGGATATTTCAACAAACAGGGTATCACCATCAAGGATATCTGCACCCTTTGCCTCATAGAGGTTATCATTTCTCCAGAAGAAGTCAATGAAATCACCACCATTTATTACAAGACGAGGAGTGATCAGAACAGCGTCATAGTCATGATACCAGCTACAACGTGCAAATCCCTGTCCTTCATAAGCATCGCTCATAAAGCGTGCCCAGTAGTCGCCAGGATTTTCCCAACCGAATGGTGGGAATGTTGTCTCTTCGAATCCTTCCATCGCATAATCAACACCCTTCACAATAACGCTAAGGTCGATTGTGGAGTCCTGAACTGCATTGGTGTGGAATTCAAGAACATCAGCGAACATACCAACGGTTGTAGCATCGAGTTCTACTGTAGCAACATCATAGCTGAGAGGTTCGATTGAGTCTGGATATGTTACTGAGAATGGAGGATTAATTGTGACACCATTGAAATAGAGTGTGCCAAATCCATCATTATAGATCGTAACATCCCATGTTTCTACTGTTCCCTGATCAACCATACCGAAATCATGGGCAGTTTCGTCAATAATCATATCTGGTTCAGGTATGATCTCTTGCCAGGCTACATCATCAATGTAGAAGTAATCATAGGTGCCATCTTGACCATGCTTGAATGCAACATATCCTGTTGCTTTTGCAAAGTCGATGGGACAAATGACCTCAGAATAGGTACTCGTTACTTCGAAGGATTGAACAAGAGAGAAAGTTGAAGGATCTGAAGGATCCGTTAGGGTTCCAACCAAGATATTCTGTGTACCTGAACTTGAGCGAACCATTGCCGAGATAACATTACCCCATACACCTGTTTGAAGGGCGGGAGTAACGAGCATCAGTTCTGCAGCAGTATCACTTGAGTTGTACATTTTCACGCTCATCAAGCCGGAATAGGCATATGTTGCGCTAGAATATGTATCAACATAAGGATAGGTGCTTGTGGTCTGTACGATTCTCGACCATTTAGGTGGAAGGTCGGGCGCAGTACATGTATCGAAGTTTTCGAAGAGGTCGAGGTAAGGTTCGTATGCAGTCGTGTTAATATCATCAGATGCTGAAACTGTTGGATCTGCCTGCGATGTTGCAGTAAAGGTCGTCATGTCTGTTACATCTTTTGCAGCTGGAGCAGTAACGCGAACTATAACAGTATCGCATTCACCAGATCCAATGCTGATTGTTGAAATAACACCAGTATCGTCCTTATCTCTGATCTCATAGGTCCATGCACCACCAGCAAGTGTAAGATCATACGTATCAGCATTATCACCAAGGTTGCAAACCTTCATAAGGTAATCAAAGGTCTGACCCATAAGAATGTTTGCATCAGGGGTAAGCTGGGTTACGTTTAAACCGTAAGGAATATCAGCCAGAAGGCGGATGTTTGCGACATAATAAGACAGGTAACCGGTCGTATGACCTGGGCCAGGGGGTACATAATCATCATAATCACGAACCACTCTGTCTGTATGGTTTGTGTATTTGAAGTTTGGATAGCCAGTAGAATAGTCCCCACGGTAGTTGATCCAGACAATCATAAGGTTGTCTGTACCATTGTATGAGAACGGTGCTGTAAAGTCAATTCCTTGCCAGCCACTGCCATTCCATGTCATTGTACCACTCCAGACTGATGTCATTCCAAGAGCAACAGGATCAACATTTTCGTTGCTTGGAAACTCAGTTAAGGTAGTATGACCGATGTATACTTCTTGATTTTCCATAGCGTATGCTGCAGGTGTATTATTTACATCATAATGAATTCCTGTGATATCAACTGCCATTCCAATTTCAGACTGAAGATAAATAGTCTGGGACCATGAATAGTTATAATAACCATAGCAAGGAACGTAATTTTGATATCCAGTACCATCACCGATTTCGATATAGGCACCAAACGCTAGAGAGGAAGTCAGAAGTAAAGCAATTAACAACAAAATGAACTTTTTCATTGTTTTCCTCCTATAAAAGGATTAATTAATTTTACTTAATTGCAAATTAACATAAATACAAGTATGCTGGGTTGCTGTCATAAGACTATATCCCAGGTTCCCTACTTGCGAAAGTAACATAATGGATATCCCGATTGTGATTCGAGATTAAAACTCCAGCCATATAAAATTGTATTGTAAAAAAAGGCTGGTAACCTAATTTTGACATTAACATTCTCGCGTTCTTTCTCT
>JAFGDR010000042.1 GCA_016932035.1 Candidatus Cloacimonadota bacterium | reverse complement strand
TCTTCATCAATCTTTACACAACCTGATCAGACGTATGCTATCTACTGGAATGGCAAAGATGAACAGGGGCAGGTACTTGAAAATGGGATATATTTCTACAACTTGATCATTAATAGTAAAATTAAAACAACAAAGAAGTTGATCATGATGAAATAGTTGCTCATTCCATATAACAGCTATTGATAAGGCATTAAAAATTAACAACGAGTCGAGTGCAGGTGATAATACTGGTAGTATTTTGATTTAATAAATTTTAAGTAAATGTGAAAATCTCAATAACCCGATGTAATTAACCTAAAACCGACTTAGAATATATCGATTAACGTAAACTCACGTGTGAAAAAAAATATAAGAAGATAGAGATCTGTTTTTAATCTGAAGCTTCATCTGAAAAAGGAAGAAATAAGATGAAAAGCACAAATATAGTTCTCGTTTTTTTGATTTTTACGGTATTAGCTTTTTGCACAAACCTTATAGCACAAGACTATGGACTTGATTTCGGCGGCAGTAACCAGTATGTGAACTGTGGCGCTGTTATCGTTACTGGTGCTAATCCCCGTACAATTGAAGCGTGGGTATATGCTCGCACATTTAATAATACAGGTGTTTGGCAATTTGGTGATCCTGGGTCAGCTCTTGGGGAATATTCATTAAGAACTCACAATAGCGTTGATAATAGATGGGTAGTACAATTATGGGGACAGGATTTTGATGTCTTAATACCGGGTAGTATAAATGCCTGGATCCATTTCGCACTAGTGTACGATGGAACAAACGTAATCCTTTATGCAAATGGAATTCTTAAAGCAAATCAGGCGAGGAGTTTAAATACGATTTCAAATACATTTTATATTGGGAAATGGGGGAGTAACTATTTCGATGGTCAAATTGATGAGTTGCGAGTGTGGGATATTGCACGAACTCAGGAACAGATCCAATCGTCGATGAATGTTGAATTAACTGGAACTGAAAGTGGCTTGATGGCTTATTATCCTATGAATGAAGGGAGTGGCACAACGATTACAGACAATAGTACTAATTCCTATGATGGCACATTTGTCGGAAATCCAAACTGGGTTGATGGAGTTTTTCAACCCACTGGTTCCGGCACAGACATCGATCCATATCAAATTTCTGATCTGAATAATCTTTATTGGATAACACAAAATTCGGACAAATGGGAAAATTATTACATCCAAACTGCTGATATTGATGCCACAATAACCTCTAGCTGGTCCGATGGTGGATGGATACCCATTGGATTCGATATTGACAATCCCTTCAAAGGAAATTATAAAGGACAATATCATAGCATTACCGGTTTGTATATTAACCGCATTTCCGGATTACAGGGAATGTTTGGTCTTATACATAGCGCTACTATAGAAAATACTCTGGTGCTTGATGTAGTTATTAGTGGGACAGAATATATAGGCGGACTGGCAGGGGGTTCAAGCAATTCTATTGTGAGTAATTGCTATAGCTCAGGATCAATTGGATGCTGTGAATGGGCTGCCGGTGGTCTGGTAGGAAGTTGTCAAACAGGTACAATTAGCAAATGCTCAAGTTCCTGTAATGTATTTGGGGATGGATGGTGTGGAGGTCTTATAGGATTTAATACACTCGCTACGATAATCAACTGCTATAGTACAGGTGCAGTGTCAGGAAAATCTCAATTAGGTGGTCTGATCGGAGTAAACCACACAGCGACAACCAGTAACTGTTATAGTGTTGGTAGCGTGGGTAGCATACGTGGCGGTTCTGGAGAAATTGGTGGTCTAATAGGAATAAGTTATGATGACACAGTAAGCAACTGTTTCTGGAATATAGAAACTTCAAATCAGGATAGTAGTGATGGAGGGATAGGTGTAATTACTGCTCAAATGACTAATGCAACCATAACAAATAACATTTTTTTAGATGCTGGATGGGATTTCAAGGGATTTGGAACTGAAGGTACCTGGAACATTGGGAACGGAAGGAATGACGGTTATCCTTATTTTGACTGGCAATATCCCTCTGATCCTGCTACGCTTCCGGTTGAACTTGCAGCTTTCACTGCTCAGTTCATAGAAAATACGCCAACCCTATACTGGGTGACCCATTCAGAAATTGATAATATGGGCTGGTTTGTGTATAGAAATGCAGAGAACGATTTTTTGTCATCAGAAGTATTATCTGAAATGATCGAAGGGCATGGCACGACTACCCAGCCGCAGTCATATGTGTACGAAGATAGAATAGATAATTTTGAAACTGGAAATATATATTTTTACTGGTTAGAATCGATAGATTACAGCGGAATGGTAAAACATTATGATAAAGTAGCGGTGCTCACGATTCCTGATCCGTCGGTAAACCTACCCCAAATCATACCGCCTGTTGTGTATGATCTCAAGAATGTGCCGAATCCCGTGCATAGTAATACCGAGTTCAAATTTACCTTAGATTCAGCAAGTATCGTGTCAGTAGATATCTATAATATTCTCGGACAACGGGTATATAAGTCTTCATCAATCTTTACACAACCTGATCAGACGTATGCTATCTACTGGAATGGCAAAGATGAACAGGGGCAGGTACTTGAGAATGGGATATATTTCTATAACCTGATCATTAATAGTAAAATTGAAAAAATAAAGAAGTTGATATTGATGAAATAAAGAAAAAAATGTAATTTTCAGGGCTGAAATGTTCAGCCCTTTTTTTATAATAAGTCCTGTAACTCTGTTATGTTCTCGATCACATAATCTGCATCCTCAAATTCTTCTTCTTTCCCATAGCCATAAAGGCAACCGATTGTCACACATCCGTTTGCCTTACCCGATTCAACATCATAATATCGATCGCCTACAACCACGGCCCCTTTACTATCTAGTTCTTTCAAGAACTGATTGATAATTCTAATCTTGTTCAGACCTTCTTCTTCTTCTCCAATACAACGTTTGATATCCAAATGTCTTCCAAGATTTAGTTCATGTATGACATTGTGAAAATATCTTAAAGAACAGTTGCTCTCAAGTCCGATCCTGTATCCATTGTTTTTCAAATATGAAAGCGTTTCAACGACACCATCGAAAAGTTGTCCTTTTCCCGATTTCAATGCCTTCTCTTCATGATCCTGAATAGCCTTGTGAAGTTCGTCGATCAAATGCTTATGCTCTTCATCAAGAAGATCGAGATAGAATTGCACAGAGGGTTGCCCGATCTTACCTAGAATGAGTTCATGAGAAGGTAATTGTTTTTCAATTCCATGATGTATATAAAGATCTTTTAATGCACAATGTATCGCCTCCACTGCATACTGTTCGGACTTCAGCAGCGTGCCGTCCATATCAAAAATGACGAGATCAATATTTTTTATTTTCTTCATCCATTCTCTCATTTCTATCATTCTATTTCACAATCATATATATGACAAGTGCGAAAATCATCAAGATGATGATCTGAATTATGTAGTCAAACCATTTGAGTTTTTTCGAAATATAATATGTTCTTTTCGAATATAGTCGGAATCCTTTGATGTCCAGTGCAATAGCACGATAGCGGACTGTATGCAGCGCTCGGGCAAGAACAGGGAAAATGACCATTTCATACGCACGAAATTTTCTAAAAAGCTGTATCTTCCTCAATGATATCTCTCGAAACCCCAGTTGCTCTTTCGTGATCTTCAACTGATCCTCGAACATGTGGACAAAGTAAAATGTACTTGCTATCATAAGACATATTTCATAAGGGATCTTCCATCCACGCAATGCAAGAAGAAAGTCATAATAAGGGATGTCGAAGAGCAGAGATACGATGAGAAGCAGAATAAGAAGGCGGATACTCACCGCTAATGCAATAACAAATCCGTCAGTATACAGCGTAATAAACGACCAATGAAAGAGTACTTCACCGTGATGTCTGAAAAGAAGCTGTAAGACAAAAAGGAAAATGATCAGGATCAAGATAAATCGAAGACGTTTCCAGAGAAGTGCAAATCTCTTTTTGGTTGGATTGAGAACAATAACAAACAGTACACTCACAGCAAGAAGGATTGAAAGCTGTACCACACTTCTCAGAATTAGCGAGAGCGTTGAAATGATGATCGTTATAATAAGATATGTGCGTGGATTCATCTATTTTCCCAAAACCGGTGATAGCTTTTTACCTTTGATCTCATATATGCTGTCTGCGACTAACGAAAAAATGTGCGGACGTTGTGTGGCAATAAGTGCTCCTGAACCTAAAAGTTTGTGTTGAGCAAGGATTGAGAGTAACGTATTTATCCCATTGGAGTCTAAACTAAAGAGCGGATCGTCCAATATCCAGAATTTATGTGTATTCAGCAGCAGGGAAGCGAGTACCACCCTTTTTTGCTGTCCGGAACTCAGTTCCCAGATCGGTTTGTTTGAAATATGGTTTATACCGAATCGTTCAAAGATTGCATTTCTCTTTGCTTTGAAGGTCTCATCATCTCTTCTTTGAAATTTATGCTGCCATATTGCAAGGTCTTCATCCGGCGTTGCCCCAAGAAAACCATGCTGCGTCTGTTCTTGTATGAAGGATATTTTTGATGTAATATAATCAATATCGATACCAGGTAGATCTTTTTCCTCGAATAAGATATCACCTGAAAATTGTTTGTACAACCCGAATAAAATCTTGCACAGAGTCGTTTTGCCAGTACCGTTCTCACCTGAAATGACGATTACTTCTTGCCTGAAAAAATCAAGATTGATTGTCTCAAAAATGCAGTTGTCATCATAAGAAAAACTCACATTCTGCAGAGAAAAGAAGGGCTTCATGATATTGTTATGATCCGGTCTGAGATGTCATCAAAGGTATGGGTTGTTGATGAAATGATCGTGAGTTTCTCTTGTTTATATTGCATGATACAATCTCTGATACTTCCGATAGAATCTGCAGATAATCCATCCTCTGGTTCGTCGAGAAGAATAATATCTGGTGAGAGGGTATACAGAGCAGCAATTGTTATGAGTTTTTTTTGCCCGTAAGAAAGCGATGCGATGTCTGATTTCAGAAGGTGAGATATGTGTAGTAAATCGGAAATTCTTTGAATTCTCTGGCAGATCTCATGTTCTTTGACCATTACATTTTCCGGTCCAAATGCAAGCTCCTGTTCCACAATGGGGAAGCTAAGCTGCATCTCCGGCTCCTGAAAAACCATACTGACGAGTGGTGAAAGTTCCGGTAAACTAAGCCCGTCAATATCGATATCATTTATCGAGATGACTCCGTCTTTTACACCCTTTATTTCTTTCGGAATGATTCCGCAAAGCAGAGAAAGCAGCGTTGATTTTCCACTTCCGTTTAAACCATGAATTACGATTACTTCACCATTTTCTGCTGATAGATTCAGGTCTTGAAAAAGCCAGTCATCAGTTTGATGATATTTGAAGAATAATTGTTGAATATTCAGTAGCGACATATTACTTATCAGTTAAGCCGAAAAATTGTAAACGTTTAAAGATCAAAAACGAAAGCAAACCACCGCCGATTGCAGAGAGGAGGCTCAGCCCCAGTGATATGAGAATGGGGATGAACGGAAGCTGCCAGACGAGTATCGAGACAAGAAGCGTGCCTGCGAGATTTGCCGATACACACACGACAATATGCGATATTGGTTTGGAAAAATTATGAGGAAAAAAAGCAGCTATATCTGCTGCAATGCCGGGTAGTGTAAAAGTGAGAATAGAGAGTGCTCCATGGGTTCCAATGTACCCGAGCGCAAGCATGACAAATCCCTGTACCAGCCCGACAAGTGTGCCAGCCCAAGGTTTTCTGACTGTTGCAACTGCCAGCACGATCCACATCATATACAAACCGCCGAAAAGTGAGCCGCCCGTTATCATCAGCATACGGGAGAGCATTTGCGCGATAGGGGTGATGAGCGGCTTGATCGCCAGACCAAGTGCGCTGAAGATCGCAATGTAAAGCAAATCCTGTGTTGAGAATCTTTTTAGAAATTTCATATGTTCTGCTTTTCGTTTTTATAGATGTTTGAATAGATTTTCTTTGAATTGTCTGTCAAGCGAGATGATCGAAATGCAAAATTAAAAATTAAAAATGAAAAATTGAAGTTGAAGAGGAAGTTCTTTCATTGTAAGAGTTATTGGTGGAATGTTGTATATCGGTTTTTTGTGGGGGGTAAAATGGATTTTAACTTTTTCGGTTTAACGGTAAATTGTATGAGTAGTGGCAGATTGCGGGTTTCCTTCCCGTCAAACCGCTACGCTGTTTGAACGGGCTACAAACCTTGAGTTTACTACTATCTCGCCTATTTTGTATATACATTGTTTTGCACAGTATTATTTACCATTTACTGAAAAATCTCCATATTTCTTTTGCCCCATTAAAACCTGAATTATCATAAGGTATAGCTTTGGGATCGGTGTCTCCGGGAAACACATGGCCATGACCTGTAATTCTATAATACCATACTTCATTATCGTTCGTACCATTTTCATGATAAGTAGCATTTGTGTTCGTTGTGAACTGACTCGTATTAGTTGTCGTACAATTATTGAGTGTAGCATAATAATTGGCTAGTGAATCTAAAGAAGGTCCGCCATAATAACCGTCAATACTAACTACTTGGTCATCTGTTCCGTGAATTAAAAATACAGGAATTGGAATTTGAGGATTTTTTTCATTCCAAACATCTGCAGATACATAGCCCGCTACTGGTGCTACGGCTGTAAAAATACTATACTCATCTAATGCCAAAAGGTTACTCATAGCACCACCCATTGAAAAGCCCGTAGCAAATGTCTTATTCGGGTTCAGCGAGTGTTGAACTTGAAGTTCTTGTGTTAATGCCTTTACAAATCCGAGATCTTTCGAATTGAAATTTTTAATATCCCATGTTAAGTCTATTGCTTTGGGATAACAAACAGCAAATTTTGCGGTGTCTGCTATCTGATTAAATCCAATGTAATTAAAGTATCTTGTTGGACTTTCTGTATATCCGTGCATTACAACAACCAACGGTGAGTTTGCAGGCAAATTGTCAGGTTTGTAAAATAAATATTCCCTGTTTTGACCATTATAGTTAAATGTTATCGCATTTTCTAAACTATCGACTAAACCACCGTCTTTCGAGCAACTTGAAAAGACAACAATTAGTGTTATGGTTAAAGTAAATATGATTTTGTTTTTCATGTTATTTATTCCTTTTGTTCTTGTTACGTTTGTTTGTGTTTTTATATTGTGCATAACAAATAAATAAGCGTATTGTGTTTATTATACCAAATTTGCTTTCTCATTTTATTTATCACTTTTTCCTTGTTTAAAATTCAAGCGGAGTTTTGCAAACTGTCACATGCTCTCTTTTCCGCTTCTTTATACAAACTGTTTCAATTCCTTTGAGTGTTTTAAAAAAAAATACATTTCTTGTTGTCAAATTTTATTTCATATCCATTTTTACAAAATTTCTAAACGCATTTTCTTAACAGGCGGTGAAATGATATACACGTTCTAAAATTTATCGAGCAGTCAGGGACCACTCCCTGACTGTTATGAGCTTATGGTGTCACTGAATGGTCCTTGACACCTCAGTTATTTGCTGGATTCATGCTTCCGCAGGAATGACACGCTTTTTTTATTGTTAATCTCAGCGATCTCTGCATCTTTTCTTTGCGCTCTTTGCGTGAAATTATTTTTCGTGTATTTAGTGGTTTCTCTCAAATATGGGTACAAATCGGGCAAGAACTTGACACGAAATTATACGTCACCTTAGAAGCTAATCTAAAATAAAATACGTGGTGACAGCAATGGCTGAGAAACTCATTACAAAAGATATGTGGATCGAGGAAATATTAGAGAAGTATCCCACTGCTCAGGAATTCCTTTCGAAGAAAAATATTGTGTGCGTTATGTGTGGAGAACCGGTCTGGGGGTCGCTTGAAGAACTCATGCAGGAAAAGGACTTCACCGAAGAACAAATAGACAGTATATTAATCGAGTTAAACGAATTTTTACAAAAATAAACAGGAGGTATGTTCATGCCTAATGCAAAATTGGAGGTGCCCTTCCCGACGAATGAACCGATCCTCGGTTATCGTGCGGGTTCACCCGAAAAGACACTACTTAAACAAACCCTCAAAGAGATGATGAGCAAGGAGATCGAAATTCCACTCATTATTGGTGGAAAAGAGATCAAAACCGGAAATCTCGGAGAATGCAGGATTCCTCATGATCACAAACATCTTATTGGCAAATATCACAAGGCAGGAGCCAAGGAAGTTCAGATGGCGATCGATGCTGCATTGGAAGTACGACAGAAATGGGCAGATATGCCATGGGAAGATCGTGTAGCGATCTTTCAGAGAGCTGCACAGCTCCTTGCCACGAAGTATCGTCCGATCCTTAATGCTGCGACCATGCTCACGCAAAGCAAAAATGCGTTCCAGGCAGAGATCGATTCTGCATGTGAACTCATAGACTTTTTCCGTTTCAATACGTACTATGCAATGAAGATCTATGAACGTCAGCCGAACTCATCTGCTGGAATATGGAATATGCTTGAACATCGTGCACTTGAAGGATTTATCTTTGCTGTTACACCGTTCAACTTTACATCCATCGCAGGTAATCTGCCATCAGCACCGGCAATCATGGGTAATGTGTCTTTGTGGAAGCCAGCGTCATCTGCGGTCTATAGCGGTTATTATCTTATGAAATTATTCAAAGAAGCAGGTGTGCCCGATGGTGTCATTAACTTTATTCCCGGTTCAGGTGCACAGGTTGGTAATCCTGTTCTACAAAGTCCTGATCTGGCAGGTGTGCACTTTACTGGTAGCACTGCAACATTCCAGAGTATGTGGAAAATGATCGGCGGAAATATTCAGAATTATAAGACCTATCCGCGAATCGTTGGTGAGACCGGTGGTAAGGATTTCATCGTTGCTCATACTTCAGCAGATGTCGAAGTGCTCAAAGTAGCAATTATTCGGGGTGCTTTTGAATATCAGGGACAGAAATGCTCGGCTGCATCACGCTCTTATATACCCAAAACTGTATGGGACCACATCAAGAATCCGCTTATCGAAGATATCAAATCACTCAAGATGGGTGATGTCATGGATTTCACTAATTTTGTGAATGCTGTGATCGATAGAGCAGCGTATGATTCCATTACAGATTACATCAAATATGCAAAAGCAGCTAATGATGCGGAAATAATTGTTGGTGGAAATTTCGATGATTCGAAAGGTTACTTCATCGAGCCAACTATCATTCTAACGACAAATCCGAAGTTCAAAACCATTCAGGAAGAGATATTCGGACCTGTCATTACTATTTATGTCTATAAAGATGAAAAATTCGAAGAAGCCCTCCATCTCTGCGATGAAACATCACCCTATGCATTGACCGGTGCGGTATTTGCGAATGATAGAGAAGCGATCTTATTGGCAAAGGATATTCTCAGAAATGCAGCTGGTAATTTCTATGTTAATGATAAACCGACAGGTGCAGTTGTCGGGCAGCAGCCATTTGGTGGTGCACGTGCTTCGGGCACGAATGATAAAGCTGGCGATATGATCAATCTGCTTCGCTGGGTTTCTCCGCGAACCATCAAAGAGAATTTCAATCCCCCAACCGATTATCGTTACCCCTTCATGGAAGAAGAATAAATTGAAATTTTACCACGAAAAGCACGAAATACACTAAAAAATTATTTGTGTTTATGAAAATTATAATTAAATCTGTTTATAGTAAGAGTGCCTTGGGTAGTAAATAAGTGAAAAAAAGATTATGAAGAACCAAGAAAATCATTGAATTACGGAAGATGAAACTAATTTTAAGAACAATAAAGTATTACATCCCCAAGCAAGGGTTTGGGAACGAGTGCAGATTTGATTTTGCACTTACTTTAGTCCCAGTTTTGTTTTCGTGTTATTTCGTGAATTTCGTGGTTTCTAATTAGGAGATACATGAAAGAAATACTTGAAAAACTCGGTATCAAAGAGGTCAATCACGGCGCATATTGCGGCGATTGGCTTCATACAAAAGGTGAAGAGGTCACCGTGTTTTCACCAATCGATGATTCGATTCTTGGTAAGGTGAAAACTGCAACTGCAGAAGATTATGACAAGGTTGCAGAAAAAGCGCAGGAAGCATTCAAAATTTGGAGAAATATTCCTGCTCCTAAACGGGGCGAGATCGTCAGACTGATCGGGCTCGAGTTTAGAAAATATAAAGATGAACTCGGTCAACTTGTTACTATGGAAATGGGAAAGATCTATACAGAAGGGCTTGGTGAAGTCCAGGAAATGATCGACATGGCTGATCTTGCAGTTGGCATGTCACGTCAACTCTATGGCGCAACGATACAGTCAGAAAGACCAGAACATAGAATGTTTGAGCAATATCATCCGCTTGGTGTGATCGGCATCATCTCTGCATTCAATTTCCCCGTCGCAGTCTGGGCCTGGAATGCTTTTGTTGCAGCAGTATGCGGCGACACAATGATATGGAAACCCTCAACATCAACACCCTTAACCGCAATTGCAGTCACAAAAATCGTGCATCAGGTTCTTGAAACGCAGGATGTTCCAAAAGCGATATTCAATCTTGTTATCGGACGCGGAAGTGAAATCGGAGAGAAGCTCATCAATGATAAAAATATTCCGCTCATAAGCGCTACAGGAAGCTGTCAGATGGGTAAGAGAGTATATCAGGCAGCTGCAAAAAGATACGGCAAAGTCATTCTCGAACTTGGCGGCAATAATGCGATCATCGTTATGGAAGATGCAAATATCGAACTGGCGCTCAAAGCTGTGCTTTTCGGTGCAGTCGGTACTTCAGGGCAGCGTTGTACATCGACAAGAAGAGTTCTTCTTCACGAAGATATCTTTGATGATTTTGTGAAGAAACTTGAAAAAGCATATGGCTCAGTACCTATTGGAAATCCTCTCGATCCAGATGTACTTATGGGTCCTTTAGTTGACCAATCTGCCGTCAAAGCATATCAGAATGCCCTCGAGAAGATAGAGGAACAGGGCGGCGAGATCATATATGGTGGAGAAGTATTAACAGAAGGTGTTCCCGGAAGTTGCTATGTACTTCCTACGATTGCGACTGCACAAAATAACATGCAGATCGTTCAAGCAGAAACCTTTGCACCAATCCTGTATCTGATAAAAATCAAGAACATCGATCAGGCGATCGAACTTCATAATGATGTTCCGCAGGGACTTTCATCAGCCATATTTACCAACAATATCCAATATGCAGAGCAGTTCCTCAGCGATCGCGGAAGCGATTGCGGTATTGCAAATGTCAACATTGGTACAAGCGGCGCTGAGATCGGCGGGGCGTTTGGTGGAGAAAAAGAGACCGGTGGCGGTCGAGAAGCTGGCAGTGATGCATGGAAAGCATATATGAGACGTCAGACGAACACTATAAATTGGGGTAAGAAGATGCCGCTTGCTCAAGGTGTCGAATTTGACCTCGATTAGTTATCAAATGAAATAAAATTCTTGAAAAAAATATTATTGTATTTCAAAGTAGGGCATAAATAAATGTCCCACTTTTTTTGGAAAAGGAGAAACATGGCTGAACAAAAGCAACAGCAGATCAAGATCAATATACCAAAAGAACATTCGGAAGGTATCTATTCAAACGTGGCATTCATGAATTTCAATCAATCAGAATTCGTTGTCGATTTTGGCAGAATTCTTCCAGCTGTTCCTGAGGCAACGATCTATTCCCGGGTAATATTATCACCTCAACATGCAAAACGACTGATGCAGCTCTTAGAACGAAATCTGAAAAAATACGAAGAACAATTCGGAGCGATTAAGCTGCCAGAGCAAGGATCAAAACAAAATATAGGTTTTCAGCAAGCTACAATAAACCAGTAAAAAAGTGATTTTTAATCTATAGAATCGAGCTAATTATCAGATCAAATTAGGATTGCAACGCTTATGAATAAAAAAATACTAGTTATTGGTTCATTATTCATTATCCTTGTTGTAAGTATTCTTGAAGCTGCCACTATACCGAGGGATGAGTATATTAAATTTCTCGAACTTTCATATCCCAGGATCGTTCAGCAAACACCTGCAAGCAAGTATTTTGCTTTATTTGGAGATAAAAACAGCCCTGATTATCAGGATATAAATCCGGTTGACGGTATCGATGATAACAGATTTGGAATCCTTCAGCGACTGGCTATCAAATTTGCTCCCTATATGATACTCAATACTACACTTCCACCGATGGATTTCAGAAAATTTATACTCGAACCTCATCATCCTTTATATGTTGATACGTGGGATATCTCACTCGATAGAGCTAAGATCGTTGATATGCAAACGGTGAATTTTGGTAAGATGGGAAAGCCGTGTCCGCTTCAATTTCTCAAATCGGATAGTATTGATTGTCTCTCGAAACCTCCGGTTATTGAAAATGATGACTGCAAATATCTGAACTTACTCGATGAATTTGATCCATTAAATCCCAGTCCGCTTTTGATATCTGATTCCAGGAAACCTGATTTTCTGCAGTATAAAGTTTTCTATTTTGACTTCCCGGGTGAGGATGAAGAGACCTGGAAAGAGCACTATTCCAACACATTGACCCAAACACTTAAGAAACGGTTTTTGAGTTATGTAATGACTTTTGTGCATCCTTTTATACGAGGTGTTTATTCAAAGATGGATAACTCGCTTCTCGGGTATGAGTTTCTTCTTCAGTATTGGTTTTTCTATCCATACAATGACGGTGGAAATGATCATGAAGGTGATTGGGAACATATTAATATCGTTATTTCACCTTTAAACAGAGTTGAGACCTTACTCATCGAACAGGAAATCGGTAGGTTACTCAAGGGCGTAGGATTACATGATAAACCGATCAATAGAGATAAGGTGGCTGATGAGAAGTGGGATAACCAGCTTGTGATAAAACGGGTCGAGTATTGTTTCCATTATAAAGTCATGATGATGAATTATGCAGATCCGAATGTTTATTCACCATATGATATGTGGAACCGACAGGTTGAAAAGCTTGAATATGAACGAATGGGGGAGGATTGGATCGATAAAAAGATCCGTGAACGAGCGTATATAAGTAATGAAGAAAAAGAGATCAACACCCACCCGGTGGTATATATCGGCGGAGATGATAAAGGAAATGATCAGCTACTCGCAAAGCCGGGTGGTAAGAATAGAGACTCACATGGTTCATATCCCTTTACCGGATTGTTTAAAGAAGTAGGACCTGCTGGAGCAACAGAATTAGTGTCACGTAGATTCAATTATTCCGAATATTTGAACTCCCTTGATTCTCTTGAAATATTTATGTCCGACGGTTCTTTAAAAAGAGGTAGTGTCCTACCCATGAACCGACCGGACAGAATTTGTATTGTGCCTGATTGGGAAACGATTTATCCGCTTCTGCGAACAAAACCATCAATTCGTCATACCTGGGGCTGGCTCATGTTCCCCATACATTGGGGTTATCCCGCTTCGATATCTCCTTTTGCCGGTGTGGTCAAAAATGCTGATACAGGGAACATGTCACCTTTTACACCTACCTATACAGTTGGATGGAACCAAGCAGGGAGTAATTCCCGCTACCACCCGTACTATCCCCATAAATTGAGTTCCTATTTCCCTGTTACACTGGAAGATAGCTACATGAACGACCTTGGATACCTCAACCTGACCTTTCCTCTCCTTTCCAATGTTCCACCGTTTGATTTTATTTGGAGAGTTGCAGCGGCACCGTTCAGGGCGACCTTGAAAAAATCAATACCGACATTTTATACAAAAGAAAAGATACCCTTCAGGTTCATAGGTTTCAATGGGGGAGTTGCATATCAGTTTTTACCCGAAGAGTACTTTGCTCTTATTTTTCATCCGGAGCAGTATTATGAAATTTATAGCAAAGTGATAGAGCTTGATCCGGCTCTCGATTCTGTGTCGACCAATATAGACATAGAAGTGAAACCGGCAGTATCACCAAGAATGGGTGTGAATTTCTATCTGGGAAAATATTTTGTAACAGAGAATACAATCCGTCATTCCAGAAGTGAAATAGCAATTGATATTTCATTAACGAATCGTCCCGAACCATTCAAACTTCGAACTGATCTGAATTTCTGGGAATATGTGGGTAGTATGAGATATAATATTACAACTAAAGACTTGCAATTCTATGTGAAAGCAGGTTATGGAATTAGTTTTTACCGGATTGAAAATATCGAAGGAGACGGAGAAAAAATTGAACATCCGGATACTCCATGGGTGCGGAGACCTACGTGGCACAAACTCTATAACCTATTGCCAAATACCTGGCATATTGGATATGGCATAGAATACATACCTTTTAAAAATTACGGATCTTTCCCGAAATCAATTGATATCGGGATACGTCTTGAATGGCTGTATTTCACAAATAAACTTGGTTTGGACTTTGGTGATATCCTTGAGTTTGGAGATTTCAAACTTGGATTGGATGACATCACGGTAAGTCGTTCTGCGATCAATCTGCTCCTCTCGATCAGTTTCTGATAACTACTGCCTGAAATCATAGTGAAGCTTAAACGACATATATTTATAATCTGTGTTCTCACTCTTCTTGGAGTTGTTCATCAACTTTATTCTCAGGATGATTACAGGGATTACATATTACATCTTACAACCGGAGATATGTTATGTTTTGGCGATTCTGTATGGATAGCACCTCACGATACGACATTGGTCATAACCGACTCTATTCCCTTTTATATTCAAACAGACACGACATCAACCAATGAAATGTTTGTGGATCTCAAGGAGGAAGCTGATAAGTCCGAATTAACAAAAACACTCTTTAATCTTGCTTTCAAGAAAGGACAAAAAAGCCAGGATCCATTATATAAACTTCAGAAAAGTGAATATCAATTCCTGAAATATAAAGACAAAATTATACGTAATATTTACATTGAGAACATTCCAATTTTTCAGGAAGAAGCAGACACTTCGATCAAGATTGTGCAATGGGCTAGAAGAATTGCAGATAAAATGCATGTTGATACCAGGATACGTGTCATTAAAAATATGCTTCTTTTTAAAGAAGGAGATAGGATTGATCCTGCTTTACTTGCTGAAAACGAGAGGATCATATACGAACTTCCATACATCAATGAGATCTTTTTCCAGGTTTATGTCTGCGCAAATAATCCGAATTATGTAGATGTGCTCGTACTCACGAAGGATAAATTCCCTCTCGGGGGAAATCCGGGCGCATCATCATTTCACTCGTATAGCCTTGAATTATATGACCTGAATATTGTGGGACTTGGTCACAAAGCCAGTATCACTGTTGCATATGATCGTGACAGAGAAGAGGAGTTTTATATTGAGGATGCACTCTACAAGATCTATCATATCGGCAACACGTATATCACAGGCGAGATGTTCTATGATCATCCTGAACATGAAGAGCGATATGGATTTGTGTTAAATCGAAATTTCATACCTCCCAAAATCAATGTTGCCGGTGGGATCGGTCTGGAAAAAGTGAATACGTATTATCTCAATACTCCTGATGACAGCACACTGATGGAACATCCTCTTGAATATTTGAAAGGGGATTTTTGTGTGGGTGTTGCGGAACGGTTGAAACTACTCGGTCGGACAAAAGCAGACTATATTGTTGAGTTAATTCGAGTAACGCACTATGATTATTATAAATATCCTTTGATCGGTTCCTTGTTTGATGATCGTTCTGAAATACTGTTTTCCTTTAATCATCAGCGAAGTAAATATTATAAAAGTAATCTTATTTATGACTTTGGAGATGTCGAATATATACCATATGGACATTTGATCGAGTTTATTGCCGGGATAGAGAATCCGGAATTATATGCAAGCAGATATTATACTGGATTTCAGATATCCAAGGGTAACTTCATCTTCAACAGAGCACTGTATTATTATATGCAACTTGGTATAGGCAGTTATTTCAATAAAATGATCTGGAAGGAATTTGATGAAGGTGTTTTTGCTGTTAATGCACATCTATTTTCCAGACATTACAGAATTGGGGATTACGGGCTAAGGAATTTCATAGAAATTGACTATATGAAAGGATTGAATCAGCCCGATTATCTTACGATTGATCTGCATAACCTGGAAAATGTTAGGGGATTTGATGATACTGAAGCCCGGGGACAGCAACGGCTTGTGATCAATTTCGAAAGCGTTACGTATACTCCATGGGATCTTATCGGATTTCATTTTGCTCTTTTCGGTTTCTATGATATTGGATTTATAGGATCAGCGCACAGCAATATTCTTACAGATAAACATTATATGTGCTTTGGTGCAGGAGTGCGAATGCGAAATGAGGATCTTGTTTTCAAAACTGTACAGGTTATGCTTACTTATTTTCCAGACCTTGATGGAAAAAGTAAGATATCTCTTTCCTTGTCAGGTAAACCAGACTTAAACTTGCCCGGTTTTGGTGTTTCATGTCCTGAAGTGATACAGTTTAAGTAAACAGCGTAAACATAGAGTATCAAAAATCTTTAATAAAAAAAGAAATTGACCAAAAAAATTAAATATGATATATTGTAGGTGGAAAAAAATATTAGTGCTCATCCAGTTCGCGCCATGATAGTATGTTATTTGTGTAATAATTTCTATAACTGTAAGGTGTGCTGTTATGTACAATATTTAGGAGTATATTATGGAATCAATCTTAATTGTTGAGGATGAAGGTCTTATTGCTTCGAGCATAAAGAATATTCTTCGTCATCTGGGATATAGCGAAACCTATATAGCATCGTCAAGCACAGAAGCGATACAGATCATCGAAGATAAGAATCCTGATTTCGTTCTTGCTGATATCGTCCTTGAAGGTGATGTCAACGGTATTGAGATGGCTAAACAGATAAAAGAAAAATATAAAATACCGCTCATCTATCTCACTGCTCACTCGGATGAAAAAACTATTGAAAAAGCAAAAATGAGTGAACCTTATGGCTTCATAACCAAACCATTTAAAATCGAAGAATTGAGAATTGCTCTTGAGATCGCTTTCCATAAGTTCAAGATGGAGAAAAAAGTTTTGGAGAGTGAGGAGAAATATCACCTCTTAACTGAAGCTGTTATGGATATTATTTTTTCGCTTGATCAGAAAGGAAAGTTTACATTTATCAGCTCTGCATTTGACAGGATCACTGGTTTAAATGGCGAAAAGTACATTGGAAAACATTTTACTTCGGTATTAGCTTCCGAACGTATCGAAGAAGCACTTGAAAGGTTTAAGCAGAGACTTTCGGGAGAAGAATTACCTCTTTTTGAAACAGAAATCATTCGAAAAGGAGGTAAAACTATCTCAGTTGAAATCAATACGACATCTTTTGATGACAAGATTGTTGAACGAAAAGGTTTTATAGGCACTATCAGAGATATTTCAAAGAGAAAACTATCTGAAGAGGAGTTGAAAAATACGAGCAATCTTCTGCATCAAACGCAGGAAGAATTGATCCAGACAAAGACCCTTGCAAACCTTGGCGTGCTGGCAGCAGGAATTGCACATGAGATTAGAAATCCTCTGGCTAACATCTCTGCACTTTCTCAATATAGCATGAGAAAGTTCAAGTTGGATGAACAGATGCGAAATAATCTGGAAGCGATCATGAGGAGTTCTGAAAGAGCTAATGGAATAATTAAAGATCTTCTTGATTTCGCAAAACCACGCGAGCTGAAGATTGACAAGATCTCAATAATTGATATTATATCGAGAGTATGCAAACTTACCGAGGCAAAACGTCTAAATCAGCAAGTGATCCTGCAATTCGGCTATGAAAAGAATCTTCCAAAAATTGAGATCGATGGGAAGCAGATCGAGCAAACAATGATGAATATTGTGATGAATTCAATTGAAGCGATGCCTAAAGGCGGTTGTTTGACAATTAATGTAAAACAAGTTGATGGTTTTATTTCGATTGCTATCCAGGATACAGGTAGAGGAATTCCAAAGAAAAACATCGATAAAATATTCAATCCTTTTTTCACGAACAAAAAAGAAGGTGTTGGACTCGGTCTGTCTGTAGCTCATAGGATAATCCAGTCACACAGGGGAAAGGTCAATGTGAAGAGTACTTATAATAAAGGAACAACATTTGCGATTGCACTGCCAGTACATCATGACAACCGATCCTTATAGTTGTGGGAGCAGAAAATATGAGTACGATTTTAGTTGTTGATGACGATAAGGAACTGCAAAATACTCTTCAGGTAATTTTGCAAAGTGAAGGATATATAGTACTAACTGCAGATACGGGAAAAAAAGCGCTACAGATCATAAAGAGCAACGCACCGAATATTGTCTTGCTTGATATTCGTCTCCCTGATATAAACGGAATAAAAATACTCGAAAAGGTCAAGAAAGATATACCGGATTATGAATGCTGTATCATAATTCTAACAGCGTACGGAGATATCAAGGGAGCGATCAAATCAATGAAGTTGGGCGCTTTTGATTATATTACAAAACCTTTTGATAATGATGAACTTTTATTAACAATCCAAAAAGCTATTCGCTCGCAGCAACTGAAAAAAGAAGTGCAGGTTCTAAGAGAAAAGCTGGAGGAGAAAATTACATATGAAAAAGAAATGGGTACTTCTTTTCTGATCAAAGATGTATTGAAGAAAGTGAGTATGATCGCTCCAACTAATATGAGTGTTATCGTTCAGGGAAAAACCGGTACTGGAAAGGAAGTAATAGCTCATCTTATACACAAAAAAAGCAATAGAAGGTGCGAGGAATTTATACCCATCGATTGTGGTGCTATTCCGGAAAGTCTTATCGAGAGTGAACTTTTCGGTTATGAAAAAGGTGCTTTTACCGGTGCTGAAACAGCAAAAATGGGAAAATTTGAACAGGCTGATAAAGGAACACTATTTCTTGATGAGATCACGAATCTTCCAGAGCCTGCTCAAGCAAAACTGCTAAGAGCGATCGAAGAAAAGCAGGTCTATCATCTTGGAGGGAAGCAATCGATTCGTGTTGATGTAAGAATACTCACTGCATCTAATGTCGATCTGAATGATGCGGTTCATAATGGAGATTTCAGAGAGGATCTCTATCATAGATTGAATGAGTTTAAGATCGTACTTCCGCTTCTGAAGGAAAGGAAGGAAGATATTCCCATTCTTGCAGAAATCTTTCTGAATGAAGCAAAGAAGGAATTCGATAAAGGTATCGATGATTTTTCATCTGAAGCAATGAAGAAGCTGCTGAAGTATCATTGGCCGGGTAATGTGCGTGAACTGAAGAATATTATTAAAAAAGCAGTTCTGGTTGAAGATGGTGATCACATAACACCGGAATCACTTGAATTTGAGGAAGAGCCCGTAACAGAACCATCAAAACAGCATTCAATAGAGAGATTTACAAAAAATATTATTGACCGTAAACAAACGCTCAAAGAAATAACCTCCAAATTGAATACTGACATTGAAAGAGAGATTATTCTCAGTGTGCTGCGTGAGGTTCATTTCAACAAAACAATAGCAGCTAAAATCCTTGAAATTGATCGAAATACACTCTATAAAAAATTGAAAGAACTTGATATAAAAGCCTGATTTTTATCATATTAACTCGTTAACATTTAAGTATTTGAACTGAACATTGTGTAATTTATTCCGCAAATTGCGGAATTTATTCCGCGATCTCATAC
>JAFGDR010000041.1 GCA_016932035.1 Candidatus Cloacimonadota bacterium | reverse complement strand
TTATCAACCTCTATCGGAAACTCGTTCTTATTCCAGCCATCGAACCCATCAATTATATTGTATAAATACAAAAAACCATTCTCTTCCATAAATTCCACTACCTTAGTACTTCGTATGCCAGCTTTGCAATAGACTAAATATATATTGTTTTTATCTAAATCTGATATTTTATTTTCAAATGAATCTGCCTTATAATCAATAAAGATAGCATTTTCAACAAAACCATGTTCAATTTCTTCAGGAGTTCTTACATCTAAAATAACAAAATTATTGTTACTTTCATGTTGGTATATTATCCTCAATGCCTCTTCTGATGTAATATCCTCATAAATGGCTGGTAATTTTGAGGACTTTAGAGAACTGCATGAAGTAAAGAAGAGAGTTAATAAAAGAATAGAAATCGAATACAATAAATAATTAAATTTTAATATTTTCATTTTACATCATCCTCAACAAATTGATACATTATCCTGAGTTCCTGTTGCGGCTTTACTGGATCATTTGAAATCACATTGATAATTTTTTTATAATTTTTACCATCATTGATATCATCGCAATCGATTATTATATGACCCTTTTCTCCTGGTGATACAATCTCTGAAAAATCCCCTACAGAACATCCATGATTCATATAAACATCGTAAATCTTCAAATCATCATTTCCTACATTTTCAAAATAAAATTCACACTCGATTTTTTTATCGTCTTTTGAAATGTAGATATATTTAATTGATTCTTCAAAGGAAATTTTTGCATTTTTATCTTCAATAATGTTATCATTATAATTCACATCTGGCAAAATAGTTGCAGTTATTAAAAGCTTTGTTTGCATTTTTTTTTCATTATTAAACAGCAGAGTTGTGACTTTATTGTATAAAAAACCATATTTATCAACTTGATCAGGGTAAAAGGTACACACTATTTTAGAAGATGAATGAGGTGGTATTTGATTGGATTCTATTTGAAAATTTAAATATTTGGGAACCTTATAGACAAAGACATGAAGTATAAGACTATCATCGTTGACTATTGTGATTGTATCTTTTACAATTTCAGAGTGGTATACTTCTCCAAATGAAATATCATCAAGTTGTATTTCCAATTCTTCTTGTTTCTTGAGCTGATCATAAGGAGGGATTATATTACCCTGAATATATAATCTTATCGGTTTGCTGTCAGCATCCGTTACCAGTGTAGCAGATTTCTTAAAATTCCCTTTCCTGTTTTTTGGATTAAATGTAACTTTGACAAATCCACTATCACCTGGAGCGATTAAACCAGTAGACCTACTGGTTACAGTACACCCTCAAGAGGAAGAAACTTTTTTAATCTTCAGTGGTTCATCACCGATATTTGTGAAAAAGAATTTATGATGAACCTTGCCATTTGATTCTAATATATCACCAAAATCAAATGTTGTTTCTTTAATGGAAATTTCAGGTTTGCTATATAGCTGGCTGAATAACAAACAAGTAAACAAAACTATAACAGTAATTTTTTTCATGAATACCTACTTCTAGAATACCCTTTTCTTTGTCAACTTTTATGCTTCTGTTTTCCAAAACTATATTATGGAGTATCACTCACTACTATTTTAAAGAATTTCTTTGTATCATAAGAGTTAATCAGAAACTCATAACTTAGATCAGTCAAGATATCTACAAAATGAGTTTGGTCACAAACAAAATTCGGTTCATTCCCAGCATAAATCTTATACCAGACACCGTTGAGTTCAGGATAAAGATTTCCCTGGAACATACCATATTCAACTTCTTCCCATGAAAGATTCATCTTATTTCCGTTTTTAGCAATATTCGCAGTTGTTCTGCATGGAGGGATATTGTCAATGGAATAACCTGAATCCGGATTAGATTCAAAATACATATAGGAAAGATCAGTTTGAGCCAAAATTATAAATTTTGAATAATTTATAGAAATGTAACTCGAATCATACAGAGTTGGTACTATTATTGAATATTCATCAAAGCAAACCGCAGGAATACAATCAATAAAGGTGAGAATCCTGTTACCTCTATCCCAGTAATAGGTTCCATTATTGTCCTGGTTTCTATTAGCAAAAAGTTCCTGTAAATTATCATAGCTGTTCAACTTTTGATCATCCCGATACACATTATCATACCGCCATATTGAATATTGCTCAATAGGAATGGCTGAGTGAGGATAATCGTAGGGGCTTTTGTCCCAGACTATCTGAACCTGATGACCTTGATCATCTGGAATATCAGAAATGGTAGTAATAACAGGACCACCACCAGCTTGATCGAAATAAAAAGCTCCCATATCTGCTCTTGTTCCATCTGGATCTAAAGGAGAAGAAGGAGCACCGGTATCGATGCAGGGTGAATTGTATAATAATTCGTAATTATCCAGTAATGGTTCTACAAATTCAGGATCAGAATTAATATTTCCAGTACCACTCCAGGCATTCTGAATATCACAATAACCAATATTCAGACTATAACCTGTATCAATAGAAATTTGAGTAGTTGTATTGTTCCAGATTATTGAATTGAGAATTGTAGCTGAAGTTCCAATACTTCCGCTAAAACCATAATTATTCCCGTACAAAGTACAATTTTTGATCAATAGATCACCGTCGGAAACATGATTTAAAATTCCTGTATCGTTATCGTGAATAAGACAATAAAGAATATTCAATGTTGAATTTTCAGCATCAATTCCAGTTTGAACACAATTATCAATTTCGCAGTTATATATTAATGAACTACTTTCAGAAGCATATATGCCCGAATATCCGCTTTGAGATATTATGCAATCAGAAATTGTGGGTGAACAACTTATAAGAGAAATACAAGGATAAATATTATCAGGTGGAAAATTCCACCCGGCATATTCAATGATACAATTTGAAATTTCGGAACTGTCATCTGCATAATCGGCAAAATATATTCCTATCCAGTCACCAGCAGAGGGAGTTGAACTACTTGAAGTGAAAGTAATCTTATTCTCTTCTGTTCCATTTGCTATTAATTTTCCTGGGTAATTAGAATTCGTATCATGACCAATCCATAAGAATGAAGTATGAGATTGAATTTCTACTCCTGGTGCAATAGTAAGCGTTGTTACATTATCTACTCCATCAGTTCCTTGTACGTAAATATTAGAATAATAAGGTAAATAATATGGTATCCCATCATCTACCCAGGTACAACTTTCGGAAATTGTTTCTCCTTCAACTTTGATCCGTTGATCACCATTATCTGCATAAGTATTTCCATAAATATTTCCTACCTGATCTGCATAACACCAGACAGGATTTAAATCACAGTCGTGAATTGTGTTGTTTATTATTTGTGGTTCGGAAGAAGAGGATTCTATTCCTATACCATATTCTGTGCTATTGGAAATTTGATTTGATACTATTAGAGGTTCACAGTTGCTTCCCATCCGAATACAATTGTAATGATTATTCGAAATAATATTATTTGCTATTTCAGGACTAGAATTACTTAAATAAATACCTTCGTGGTAACTATATGTAATAACACTATTTTTAATGTATCCTGTATCACAATGAGTAAAGTAAAGTGCAACATCACTCCAGTTTACTTTACAGCGTTCCATTTCACACAAACCCTCATTTGGAGCAGTACCATCAAATTTGATTTTATCCCAGTCCCCGTCATCGGGATAATGGTTTGAACCGGCAATGGATTCTCCAACAAAGTCATCATTTTGAGAAGTAAAGCGAATGTACAATGTACTCAAACCAACAGCGTGTAAAGTTCCGTTAACCGTTAAACTTTTGTCAGCTGCAAATTTTAGAATTGCACCAGGTTCGATCGTTAAAGTTGCACCAGCATTCACATAAATCTCATCCGATACGAAATACGTTCCAGCTATCAATGTTTGGCCACTCATATCACCGGAAATAGTTGTGTACGCAAATGCTGAAGCTGAACACAAACTTAAAAACAGTAATAAAAACAGTAATTTTCTAAACATCTAACACCTCCAAATTAATTTTTCTCATAAAATTTTTCATAGAAAGATCAATTTTCTTTTATTATGTCAATAAAAAATTAGGTTCATGACAACTTAACTTGACTTTTAGGAGTAGTAAGTAGACCCGAATTATGTTGATGAATTTGGTTAATAGATATTTATATCGTTCATGAATTTCTGCAGCAAATTTTAGAGAAATTATCAAGCTGATTTGTGCTGATTTAATAGCGAGTCAGATATCAGAATTAAGCAATGTAAGTAGGAACTCTATAAAAAAATTCTTAAGGCATTAAGGACAAAAATAGTAAAACATTCTGAACAAGAAAGTCTGTTTGAGAAAGGCGAGATTTAACTCGAAAATCCGCTAGCTGGCGGACTGAACACGGAGAGTTCGAGGTAAAAGAGGACGAAGTGTTCATGGTAAAACCAACATATTTGGCATGATCAAGAAATATGATAAGATTGATACACAAATCGTGAAAAGTAACTCTGCTAAAGAACTTCTGGAGACTTGCTAAAATACGGTGGAGTAAGTTCCGTGGAATGCATAAATCAACATTTTACTTACACCTAAAAGAATGTGAATTTAGATTTAGTCATAGACATGAAAATCTTTATGATCTTATATTGACCATGGTAAGAAGTAAACCTCTTAAGTTGTCATGAACCTTAATTTATTATACAATTAGAATAAACGACAGCACATTTAAGAAGTGTTTAAAAAACATCACTTTTTCTATGAATTTAAATGAAATAAAATGTTAAATAATTCGGGAATCACTATTATGGATTAAATAATTAGTAAATTGATTGTTGTATGCTCTTTTTATTATAGGTTAGCAATAATATTCGTCCTTGAATTCTTAGTTTCAGTAGCCAAAAATGTTACTGATCCTGCTTCTGTTGTGTTTCCCGGATTCGTTACTGCAGTGTAATCACCTGTCGCTGTTACGGTGGTGCCAGAAATCGAAAAATCATTGAAATCGATCGTGATCTCTTCTGTGTAGGTTTGACCATCAAACTCATATTGAACCTGGAATGTTGTCGTTGTTAGGGTAAAAGTTTCCCCCTCTAACGTGCCTTCGAATTCAGCGCTGAATGTTGCCTGTCCTACAGTGATAATTCCAGATATTGTTGCATGATCTCCATAATCATACATTATTGCATCACCATCCCCATAATACGTACAAACATCGGGAAATGTAGCGTTATATGTGATGTGTACGTCATAATAAATCATATCGGTTGAATCACCTGTTCCCTTTTTGCAACAGGAGCAGAAAGCTATGATAATTATGAGTATTACAAGTAAACAAAAAATATTTTTTGCCCTAAAAATTTTATTTTTCATACGACACTTCCTTCAAATATAATAATTTTACAAATATGATTTTTTACTTTTGTTCCAATGTCAACTTTTTCACAAAAACATTGCCAGAATTTTTCCTGCTTTTTCACTTCATATATAAACAGGTAGGCAATCGAATACATGGAAGAAACTTCACCTTTACAAAGAGCTTTGAATTTATCAACCAATCGCATTGTATCTGCATGTGCGGGTGCAGGAAAAACCTATGCGCTGTCAAAACGATACTGTGCTATCATCGATGAATTTACCAAATACAATCTGAAAAAACCAAAAAATGATTGGCTTGGATTCAAGAATATTCTTGTTATTACATTCACGAATAAAGCTGCCGCTGAGATGTCCCGCCGTATCTATGAAGACTTGCAGGTCTTACTAAGAGATGAAGAAATATCTGATATGAAAGAACAAGGTATTTCTCTTGGAGATACTATTAGAAATGCTCCTGAGGATTACAAAAACTGGCTTCGCTCTACCTTTTCACAGAATTATATCATGACCATCGATGCATTTTGCGGAAGCGTACTCAGGGAAAACGCATACCTGCTGAATATCGATCCGCAATTCAAAACCTCGGACGAATTACTTGCGCAGAAACTCTATCGAGAAACCCTGAATGAATTTTTTAACAGGCAAAGTAAAGCGCTTCGACCGGAGCTGAAACGAATCCTTCAATACACAGACAAGAGCGGTATAATCCAGTTCTTCAATTACTTCAATGACAGAAAGGTGTTTCTCGAAGAATGGCTCGAGTTCGTGGAGAACAAATCTAAAAATGAAATATATAGATATTGGTTAGATACCTACTTACCTGAGTTTGATGTTGACTTGCTTGTTCGAAAAGTTAAAAGCATTGCACAATATCATGAGCACATATTAGATAGTGAAGAAAATAATCTCGCCTTCCTCAGAGCCAAGCTGGAACATATTCCTGAAGATATGGAACAGGAGCGACACCGATACTTCATGGCTGAAGTACTTCCCTACTTTCTTACAAAAAAAAATGAATATTATTCTGAATCACGTTTCATACAGACCAAAAAAAGTTTTATCAATCCAGATATATATAATGGTTATAGAGATGCAGGAAATGTAATTCTCGATGAACTATCACAGCATATTCCGCAAAGTAAAGTGCTCTTCTTTCCTGCAGAAGAGGATATACGTTCAATCGAAGTTTTCAAAGACCTGATAACGTTGTATGCCGAGTTCGAAGATGCACTCTGGCAGACCCAACTACGAAAGAACTATCTCACCTTTAATGACGTGATCATCAAAACAAGAGAATTGCTTTCGGAACATGAAAATGTTAGAAAACAATATTCAGAGCAGTTCAAACATATCCTTGTAGACGAATTCCAGGATACCAACAACCTTCGCTGGGAGATCATCAAGAATATTGCAAAAAAAGCTGATGGGACTCTTCGAAATAAGGGTTTATTTATTGTAGGCGACAAGAAGCAATCCATCTATCGTTTCCAGCAGGCAGATGTTGAAGTGATGAATGTCGCCCGGGATGAACTCGAAGAGGTTGCTCCCGAAGCGCTCATAGCATTCAATGATAATTACCGCTCTTCGAAAAGGTATATCGATCATGTGATCAATCCTTTGTTCAGAAAGATTTTTACTCCTTCCGAACATTCCTTTGAAGCATCGTTTGAGGAGACTTCATTTCCGAGAAACAGAAAAAAAGATGGTATCGGGTCTGAAACTGTATGCGATATTAGCATTATTGAAATCGATCAAAATCAACAGAACTATATTCCGTCAAAACATGCAGCATATATGGCCGAAAAGTATCTTGAATGGGCAGATGAACAGCAGATAAATGAGGAAGTGATTGTTGGAGTTTTACTCAGGAACTTCATTCACATACATGAATATCTTCGTGCGTTTCAGGAACTGGGGATTCCTTTCCAGATCATTGGCGAAAGAAATCTGTTCAACCAGCAGGAAGCATATGACCTCTTTCATTTTATTAGTGTGCTGATCAATCCACACGACGATGCCTCGCTCGTGGGATTGCTGAGAAGTCCCTTCTTCTGTGTGTCGGATACATTGATATACAATCTTAAAGACAGAAGGTTGAAAAAAGAGAAAGAATCGATCCTTGCCTATATGTCGAACAAAACTGAGTATTATGACATAATTCAAACTATACAGCACTGGCGACAACTTTCTCAAAAACTTTCTGTACATGCATTACTACACGAGGTGCTTTCTAAAAAACACAGAGAACTCGGTTACGTGAGTGAGGTAGGTGGAAGACAGCGTCTGGCAAATATCGATAAGCTGCTGCATCTCATTTCCCAACTCGAGCTTGAAGGGATATCGCTGCAGGAACTTCATGATTATCTTGCTTATCAAATTCGTTACAAGAGCGAGGTTGCTCAAGCCGATCTGCCTGAACCTGCAAAAGTACAGATCATGACGATCCATAAAGCAAAGGGATTGGAATTCCCAACCGTCATTATCCCGGAACTCAATGACACAAAAACACAGTCAGATAAAGGGAACATCTATCACAGCCGCATCAATCCAGAAGGCATGATCGAAGTCGGAATTGCAATCAAAGAACAAACCGAATCAAGAAAATCGAATTTTCTTAACCTCATAAAGCAACAGGACAAGATCGAGCAGGAAGCTGAGGATAAACGTATGTTCTATGTGGCTGTTACCCGGGCAAAATACCGGATTGCGTTACTTGGAGAACACACTGGTACGTATAATAAAAAGTCATGGTGGTCAACATTTGTCGCTACACCGCTTGGATTACCGCAAACTTTTGAAGATATAAACGCTGGCGAGTTCCTCCCCCCTTCACACTTAGCTATCTCATGCATGTCTGCAGACGAATTGAATGATCGACTTGCTCGAGAAATCGATAAAGAGATGAAACTGACTCACTGGAATCCCCCCACTATCCCTGTTCATAAAGATATCTATACTCGAATTACACCTCATGATATTATGAAAAGTTTAGATCAAGCAGATTGTCCGACATTTTCAAATGAAGGTACAGACAATGTTGCTGCTCTTGCATTCGGCACGATCTTCCATACATGTATTGAAAAACACTGGTGGCGATGGGATACACATAAATCTGAAATCGAGAAGTTCGTTACTACCAATTTCCCAGCATTGTCTTTTAATGAGATTCAGCAAATACTTAAAATACATCTCGATCACTTCTCCTCATCTAACCTTGCTAAAACTATCGAACAAATAGATGAAAAAAATCTCCATCATGAACATCACGTAACCGGATGGATGGATAACGGAAAAAATTTTTATGAAGTCAATGGTATTATCGATCTATTATATAAAGATGTGGATGGTTGGAAAATCGTTGACTTCAAGACTAATCAAACAGCCCAATTTCACGAACAATACACGCTTCAACTCCAGACATATCAGTGGATCGTCAGGCAATTATATGCTATCGATGCAAAAGCATATATTTACTATTCTGCTTTTAATGAATTGAGAGAAATACCTTTTTCTAGCAAGTATTGGTCAGAGATTTTTCCTGAGGAGATACATCCTTTTTATCCTTCTAAGCTGCGTGCAGCACCGATAAATCACGATATTCTTGAAAAGATTAATGATGAACCCATCACAATTATCAATCTCACGTCACTACATGCAAAACAGATGATTCAATCACTTGCTGCGATCAAAAGGCTGACCCCTAATATAGAGATCACAACACTTAACCATCTTGTTATATCATCATCGAGAAAAATGATAACTCCGAGTGTTTGTAGAATGCTTGTCAGAAAAGCGTCAGAAGACTATCAACTCTCTGACGGAATGATCGAACTTCTTGCACAAGCGATCATTAAGTATGATCTGCAGGAAAAAGAGTTCAAAACTCTGAACAAGGAGTTCAATAAGATCTATAATAATTTTGAGGGGCTAAAAAAATCACATGGATTTTTCTTTGAATCAGAAATAAGTGAAAATCTATTAAGGGAAAAGCTGTCGGATAAAACCATTATTCTAAAGGGCTTTTTCAGGGACTCGGCGAAGTATTTCTCTTTTATCAAATTGTTATCTGAGCAAACCGAGAAATTCTACTTCATAGACAGTTTCAAGAATGATGCGCTTACTACTTCATTTAATTATACCCAGCAGATTTGGGAGACAATCGTACCTATAATTAATTCAGAAGGAATATGTTTATCATATTATTCGGTTGAGACTGAAATCGAGGGCATTGCTCAAAAAATTATAGAACTAACCAATCAGAACGTTTCGTATCATGACATTCAACTTTCGATCTCCAGTATCGACGTGTATGTGCCCGTCATCAAAAATGTTTTTACTGCATATGGCATATCACATCGTATTCATGCACCACTGCCGCTCATCGATAACCCACTCACAGACCTTATCACAAACATTCTTACAATTATACTTTCATCGGAACACCTGACCTGGAAGACCCTTTCGTCAATACTGCTTCATCCGCTTATGCCCGAGAATGAGCAATTTTACAAACTCGATGCATTTATTAGGCAAAAGCCGATCACCTATTTTAGTGATATTACAGAACTTGAACATGTTGATGAATTTCGAGACTCGATTCATGCGGTTTGTGAACTTATTGCTGAGCTTGAAATTGATCATGTAAATGATTTATCTGATATCTGGAACATAATTGAGGAGTTTCTTCAAAATAGAAAGATTGATCCCGCGATCGACAAGCATATTGAATCCAAATCAGCTTACACCAAAATTAAAAACATAATTAATTCAACCATTGATATATACAGAGAGATAGGATTTCCTGAAAAGCCGGATGACCTTCTTCGCGATTTGAAAAGGCAGTTCAAAGAAGCTGAGATGTCACGTAAAAGAACAGGAAATGGTGTCGAGGTTATAAGCTATCTCGAATCATATAATACCAGTACACCCGTATTGTTTATTGCAGGACTTGCAGAAAAATATTTTCCTGTACCGCCTAAGAAGAATCCTTTTGTAAAATCGCTCCCACACTATGAATGGCAGAAAAGTGCCCTCCTCTTCAATTCGTGGATGCAGAGGAAACAACACACACATCTCTCCTATCCATGCCAGAATATGTCAGGGGATACACTTAATCCATCCATCCTGCTGGAAGGAATAAAGATCATAAATCAACAAATTACTACTTCATCAACACGTCAAACACTACGCCAGTATTACCTTACATGTGAAGACCGTATTATCGAAAATCCAATCCTTCCAGTCCTTCAACGGCACAACGACTATCTCAGTGAAGATATTGGACCGTTCAAAGGACAGGTCGAACCTGACGGATCGCACACACTGCTGACCTCTGCAAGCAGCATGAATACCCTTATTCAATGCCCAATGCAGTATCTATTCCAAGATATACTCAAGATCAAACCTCTTGAGTTTGATGAAGATTCCGAAGTGCGTATTGCTCTTGGAATTAATATCCACGAGGCACTTGAAAAATTTGGCAATGTTGATGGTTTTACCATTCTGAAACATAATTTCGAACAGGCATGTTCTCTGCTTAATCAACAGGTGAAACAGGTTCTACAGAAAAACCATATCCATCTTGAAAACGATCTATTCCTTCAGCGACTTTATGCGCCATATACTGAAGGACTCGATGAAGCTCATGAGAATAATCTTTTAGTAACACTGCTTAGTTTCAATAAGGAAAATTTTAATGACTACACACCGCTACACTTCGAGCAAGAATTTGGTATGCACAAACAAACAAATCAAGAGCCGTGGTCAGTACTTGATATTCACAACGAGATAGTCACACTGAACTTCTGGGGTAAAATCGATAAAATTCTGGAAAAGAATGATCATTCAGAGATCATCGGCATCGATTATAAAACCGGTTCAACACCGCAAGCATCAGACATCAACGAATTCTGGGATGTCCAACCCCTAATCTACTATTTCATACTGCATAAGCATTACCCGGACAAACAGGTCAAATTTATATACGAATCTACAAAAGATCAGGGCAAGATCCCATTGACTATTGACTTCGGGAACAATGAAATGCACATCAAAACAAGTAGATCAGAGTATATTCTATCTGAAAAAGATATTATTAAAATACTCTTACACTATGGTGAAAAAGTCTTATTGGGAAATTTTAATATCCGTGAAAGAGAAAGGAACGGAAAGCCATGCAATTACTGCTTGTATTACAAGCTGTGCAGGAAAAATTCGATGTTTAATATGTACAAAGATATCATAAATCAAATACGATTCAACAAAGAGAAGATATCATGAAAAAATATAGTCTCATTATTATAGCCCTACTTGTTATAAGTATTTCAACAATGCTTTTTTCTCAAGATGACAACTGGTTGAATAGGATAAGTAGTTATGCCATGAACACCTCGATTCCAGACGATTCGCTCTATGCAATTCTCAGTACCTGGAATCAGTATTATCAACCGGATTCCACAGGTGTCACAATAGCCTACTATAATCATATAAATGACACGCTGGATGCGCCATATGTGCTGTATATTCCATCCAACTATGATGCTTCCTTTAAAACCCCTATGCTTATATATCTGCATGGCGGTGTCAGCACAAAAGAATTTTATGAAATTGAAGAAGATTTCATGCAGAATAATTACTTCGTCCCATTTGCCGAGGAGCAAAATTGGCTCATGCTTTTTCCTTTTGGAAACATTGATACATCCTGGTGGGATCTGAGTGGTGTGAATAACATTCATGCACAGATCAGGGCACTTAAAACAATGTTCAATATCGATGATGACCGCATATATATGACAGGATTCTCAGATGGCGGTTCCGGTTCCTTTTTCATGGCAATGAGCGCTCCCGATGATTTTGCATCCTTCTATCCCCTGAACGGATTTCTATCGGTTGGATCTCGCGTTACAAACAGACCTACCTTTGTTGCTAACTTGAGAAACAGACGGGTGAATGCGATCAATACTGATATAGATGGGCTGTATCCTGCAAAACGAATGCGTCTCATCATGGATCTTGCACTTCAGGCAGATGCCAATCTCCTGTATAAAGAATACTGGGGTATCGGTCATGATTTTGATTATGCACCAGAGGAAATACCTATCATGATACAGGACATGCAACTCCAGCCGAGAGATATCTTCCGGCCAAGCATTTACTGGGAAACATGGACACCGGATTACGGCAAATGTGACTGGCTGGAAATACTTGAGATAGACTCAACCATGACACAGCAGTTCTGGCAGCTTGAATATCAAACACAATTGCCTGATGACCGGATAAGCTTCGGTTTTTATCCTGATGATGACTTTGACTATGACGGTATCATGGTTTATAATCTTGTGGATGGAGAAACAACAGCCAGGCTAATGGGTTTGCAGGAGCATGACTTGATCATTGCAATGGATGGTGTGACTCTTCTTTCTTTGGATGACATGGACAGTCTCAAAACTTTCAAACAGCGAGGAGATTCAGTCTCCCTCACGGTGAAAAGATATGGAGAAGAAGTTAAACTTTACGGGCAGTTTCCAGACACCACCTATTATGATGCGATCATCTATTCAAAACCATCGGGAGCAATTCAGGCACACTATTTCGGCAATGAGTTCGTAATAAAGACATCACAGGTGAAGAAGCTTGCATTGTATCTTCATCCTGATATGGTAAATTTTGAAAATCCTGTAAAAGTGATTATAAATAATAACGTTGTTTTTGATGAGAACGTAGCAATCGACCGGGAATTCATGATCGATAATTTCTTGAGAAATCGTGACAGGACTGCGTTGTGGGCGAAGAAACTGGAGTTTGAATTGTAAATCAATCATGAAAAATGAAGAGATCGTGAAAAAATTTGGGGATAATTATCGTGCTGATAAAAATACATTAAAAATGGGAATCGATCGTCGAATTACAGTAGAGATAGCAAAGCGCTTTAAAGGTTTACGGGTTCTTGAAACGTGTACCGGCGGTGGATTCTCAACAATCGCATTGGCAAGAGTAGCACAATCAGTGTCAACTGTTGAAATAAACAGAGCTATCCAGAATCAAGCAAAAGAAAACATCAAACAAGCAAAATGTTCGAATAAAGTTACCTTTATTCTTGGAGACGTTATGAACAAAAATATTGTTGATTCTCTTCCACCTTTTGATGCTGCTTTCCTTGATCCTGATTGGGCTGATAACGGTCAAGACCATATCTATAGGTTTATCAATTCAACGACAAGACCACCTGCAGATAAACTCTTTAAAACAATATTACATTACACAAAAAATATAGCTTTGGTTTTACCTCCCGTTATACCAAAAAATGAATTTGCTAACCTTCCAGCCCTTGAGTTACAGAACATCTATCTAGATGGTGAATTGGTATTGTTCTGTTTGTATTTCGGGACATTGATGTATACTAATACGGAGACAAAACTCATAATTTAAATGGTAATATAGGATATAAAAGAAGGCGATAATTCGCACTATCGCCTCCTTTATGAAAACAAATTACTGCTCTTAAATCTGGAACATCAGACCGAGAACAATATAATGGAACAGCGCAAAATTATATACAGTATTGTTATCTGCACCGCCCTCGAGCAACCTGTATCCAACCTTTAACTTAAGTTTATCAGAAATATTTCCTGTCCAGCCGATAAAAACATCTTCTGCGCGACCCTGAGGTGCAGCAAGTGCATCACCCTCTATGCGAAAATCCATACATTGAGTAAATTTCCAGGCAAAGAAGAAGTTGATAAGCGGCACAAAGCCGACATTACTTGTTGACGATTCAATAACTGTTCCTGTACCGTCTTTGCCCTTAATGCTTATCTTTGCATCACGGATCTTACCTGTTAATCCAACCCCTACCTGCAGGTGTTTCGATCTTACAAAATCCCATCGATAGGTTAATCGCCATGAATTGAATTTATATTTTGCCGTTGTCTCATAGAGGGATGAGTAGTTCTCTCCTGCAAAGTTGAAATTCTGCTTTGGTTTACCTTTATAGGTTTTTGTGAATGGTGCAATGAGTACAGAGATATTATGCTTTTCAGCTAGCGTATAGGTTACTCGTGCCCTTATGAAAAACGAAGCGTTTGATCCAAGATTATTTTGCAAAGAAAATATATTCCCTGGATTATTACCTGGAACACCAACGTCATTGTATCCGCTGAAATTCAATCCTGTTTCCAGATCAGTCACAAGTTGGGCATGAGCGACACTCAAACCCATTACTGCAACACATACCAAAAATATAAATTTTCTCATCATATACCTCTATTTATTATCTTCGTTGAACAGATGTACATCGGTCTGAGGGAAAGGAATTGAAATACCTTCTTTGTCAAAGGTCATTTTCACATTCTCCTGCATATCAAAATAAACATTCCAATATTCAGCAGTGTCGCACCAGACCTTTACTGCAAAATCAACAGAACTATCTCCGAGATTCGAAACGGCAATGAGGGGAGCTGGATCTTTTAAAATTCGCGAGTCGTTCTCTACCAACGTTTTAAGGATATCCTTTGCTTTCTTGATGTCATCACCGTAGCTGATACCGAAGGTCATATCTACTCTGCGTATCGGCTCTTGTGAATAATTGGTAATATTCCCATTGGATAATGATCCGTTCGGGATGTAGATCATCTTGTTATCAAAGGTTTTTATGAGGGTGTTAAAAATTTGAATTTCATGAACTTTTCCAACAAAACCCTGTGCTTCAATAGTATCGCTTACTTTGAAGGGTTTAAGCAAAAGAATGAGAACACCTCCGGCAAAATTAGACAAGCTTCCCTGCAGTGCAAGACCAACAGCAAACGTTGCTGCACCGAGGATTGCAACAAATGAAGTCGTAGCTATTCCAACCATCGAGGCAACACTGATCAAGAGCAGGATTTTCAATCCTATACCGATCATACTGATCAGAAAGCGTTGTAAAGAGATCTCGACATTCCCTTTTTCCAGAGCTTTTGTTACTATTTTTTTAATACCTTTAATGATCCACAAACCAATAATAAGAACAACAACTGCTAACAAAAGTTTCGGACCATACTCCATGATAAGTTCGATTGCCTTGTTTAAATATGGCTTTGTTGTTTGAATCGGATCCATATTTTATTCCTCTCTACTGTTTTATATTTATTCTTTCGGTTTTAAATACCAGTGTTTCTTTCCATTCAAAAATTCTGAAACACCCTTTTTCTTTATGATCTTCATGTTTTGAATATGTGCATCGCCGTGATTCTCTTTGAGAAAGGTGAGTTTTTCACATGTAATGAAATCCTCGCACTCCCAGCATCCGACAATATCTTTTTTCTCGCAGCAGATCCTGACCTTGCAATAGGGATTTCCACCACCATCTCTACATAACTTTCTGCATCGTACTTTGACCATTGCACCCAAGACCTTGTAACATATGTCATAATCTTCGAAATCTTTGAAGAATGAAATCTTCGAAAAAACTTCGGCAATTTTGTCAAATCTACAAGCTCTTAGCTCTTTCCGTAAATCACGGGCTAAATCTGCAATAGTACCCTTGTAACTAAAACATTCAGCACAATATAATCCACAATATGCAATTGTATTTTTTTCTTTACACATATTTTTTCCTATGTAAAATCATATTTACAAATATTTCAGATGTGAAGCAAAGTCAACTTTTTTAGAATTATGCATTTTATTCAGGTGAGTTTCCGCATCCATTATATTCTTTTCCATCAAGAAATAGAGTGACTTTGTAAGAGAAGTGTTGATCGCTTTTTTTATCATAACAATCCTGCTTTGAGATCACAACTTTAACCGTATGATCTTCAGTTTGGGCAGTGTACACTTTTTCGCCTTGTTTAGAATCCACAAGCGTTGCCGAGGGAAAACGGTATGTTTTATTTTTCTTGTCGAAAAACACAGCTATTTCCGAATTAAAGATTGTCAATGACCAAAGTTGGCCATTACTCATACCCCAGAAATAATCTTCCGGAATTTTAAGTTTTATCTGTTGAGGATCAACCAGCTGGCAGTTTTGATATGATTTATCTCCGATGGTGATCATCGCCATATCCCCTTTATTCCAGAATTCGTTTGTGCCGTCACTGTAACGAGCACCATCAGCAGAGATCGCACGGGGTAGTTTGTACACATCATATCCATGATAAAGAAACGCATAATCATCCTGGTAGTGTACTGTATAATAATCATCCTCGTCACACTCGAACACAAATACATTATCAGTTGGAATTCTGGGAGTATATGATGATTCAAGTTTTTGCTTTTTTGCGCATGAACATAACATGGTTAAGATCACAACGACCAATACTATTACTTTCTTCATAAGAACTCCTTGATTCATTTTACTAAAAAAATTGAATGGCGTGGTTAGATTTTGTCAATATTGTTAGAAAACTTGCGGACAAATAACAGCCGTATGATTTGTTGGTCATCTGA